>CAZFPG010000295.1:0-4546 GCA_964521055.1 uncultured Marinobacter sp. | reverse complement strand
GGCGCGGGTAGTTAAGACGCTTCATCATCGGGATGGTGAAGTTGCCGGTGGTGGCGACGTTGGCAACGGCGCTGCCGCTGACCATGCCGAACAGGCCGGAGGCCACTGTGGCTACCTTGGCAGCACCTCCAGGTGAGCGACCGCTGATGCGCAGCGCCAGGTCCATGAAGGTCTGACCACCACCAGTGTGCAGCAACAGGCAGCCGAACAGCACGAACGCAGCAACAGTCGTGGCGGCTATCCCCAGCAACATGCCCCACACGCCAAGATCTCCGAGGTAGAGGGTCTCGGTGATATAGACCAGGTCAAAGCCGCGATGGCCGAGCGGTCCGGGAATGGCTGCGCCGAGCCAGGCATAGGCGAGGCCCGCTATAACCAACAGCGGGAAGATCAAGCCGATGGAGCGCCGTGACAGATCAAGAATGGTCACGAGCAGTACACCGGTGAACAGCATGTCGCGAGCCGACGCCCAGGGCATCTCTATCAGGATACGCTCATGGTTCGTGGCCACATAGCCACAGGCCAGTACCGCGCCAACAGCCATGGTCAGGTCGATCACAAGCCCCAGTGGGCGCCAGCGCTTGCCGGCCCCCAGTGGGTAGATCGTCAGCCCCATCAAGATCACCAGCGCGAGAAAGATGCTGCGCTGGGCAAGGCTCTCAAAAGAACCGGTGGCCGAGGTATACAGAATCAGACCGCCCAGCGTCAGGGCCAGCACTTTGGTCAGGTTTTCGCGCATGGAAGGCACCTTCGAAAGACCGTTACTGAACAGGCTTCAGAGCATCGGGAATCTTATGCCCCTGTTCTTCGAAGTAGCGGGCTGCACCGGGATGCAGCGGCACAGTGCCCACATCAAGCGTAATCCGCGCTAGGTCAGCGTCACGTACGGCGGAGAAGGCATTGGCCTGAGGCCCGGGATTCTCCATCACCGCCTTGACGATCTGGTAGGCAGTTTCCTCATCGAGGTCGGGGCGGGCATGCACGGCAACACCGAAGGCCCAAGTGGTGTAGGCGGGAATGCCATCTCCGGCGCCTGCGGGAATATCGACGACGGCCAGGTCCGGCATCTCGGCGCGCAGCGTCTCGGCCTGTTCGTCGCTGAGCGATAGCACGCGGATCGGCGTGAAGGTGGAGATATCCATGGTCGAACCGTCGAGCTTATTGCCAACGCCGGCCTTCACGTAGCCCGCAAGCTTATTGTTTTTTATCGAATTGACAATGCTGCCGGTTGAACCGCGCACGTAATCGGGCGCAATGCCTAACGCCTCCATCACCGCCTCGGTGGTGACTTCAGAGGACGAGCCGGTGATCCCGGGATTGAAGCGCACGCCTTCCAGTTCTTGCAGATTGGCGACGTCGGCATCCTGGCGCACCACCACATTCTGAGGCGCCATGGTATAAACCCACAGCAGGCGAGTATCCACCGGGCGGCCCTCGAAATCCCCCAGCCCTTCGGCGGCCTGGTAGCCGGTATTGGTTGTCACCAGGCCGAGATCGATCTGATCGCGGCTCATGCGTCTCAGGTTGTCAACAGTGGCGCCGGTTTCGGTCACCGAAGAACTCACATCCTTAAGTCCGTCGTTGATGATCTGGCTGACGGCAACCCAGTAGCTGTAGTGGCTTGAGGAACTGGAGGTCGAGCCGAGCAGCAGGCGTTCTTCGGCCTGGGCAGACAAAGTGACGGCAAGCAGGCCGACACTGGTAGCCATAGCGGTTAGCAGTATCTTAATTGTCGTTTTCATGGTGTCTCCTTAACCCGATGATGGGCTCATTGTTTTTGTGTCTAGGAGGGACGACATCCCGTGACTACATCCTGCAGGCATGAGGCAATTTTGACTATTGAATAGTTTTTAAAGTATGTTTTAATACTTAAATGACCCCGAGCATCCAACAGCTGCGCGTTTTCATCGCCGTGGCCCAGTCCCGCAGCTTGGCCGAAGCAAGCGAACGTATCCATCTGTCCCAGCCAGCGATCTCCATCGCCCTTCGAAAGCTGGAGGAGACAGTTGGCGGTGCTCTCTTCGCTCGCACAAGTCGCCAGCTCATCCTCACTCCTGAGGGTGAGGCTTTCCTGCCTGTAGCGATTCGCCTGATCGACGACTGGCTCGAGGCTTTCAAGGATCTGGGCGAGCACTTCTCCAAGCAGCGCGGCAAGGTAACGGTGGCAGCCCTGCCTACCGTGGCAGCCGAACTGCTGCCAGGCGTCATCGCCACCTTTCATACCCGTTATCCCCGGATCAACTTCGCCCTGCACGAGGCCCTAACAGAACAGATCAACGTGCTGGTCCGCGAAGGACGCGCTGATCTCGGGCTCTCAGTACAAATTCAAAAAGAGGAAGATCTGGCGTTCGAGCCGATTCTGACGGATCACTACGTGGCGGTGTGTCCGCTAGGCCATCAGCTACTCGACCAGGAGTCGGTGGAGTGGCGACAACTCGCTGAATACCCTTGTATCGGCATCCAGCGAAAGTCACACACACGAGAAGTCATCGACCGGACCATGGCCGAGCAGGGGCTATCATTCGAGACTATCTGTGACGCCAGCCAGGCCACGGTGGGCCGCATGGTGGCCGCTGGACTGGGCATAAGCGTGCTGCCCGAGCTGAGCTTTCGGCAGATTGCCACAGGGGGGCTGGACCATCGCCCACTAGTATCCCCCGAGTTAAATCGCCCACTAGGGATTGTCACGCGTAAGCGCTCGTCGCTCTCAGCTGCAGCAGGTGCACTACGGGAGTTACTCCTTCTACACACTTCTGACCATCGGTAGCAAGATCCTCTGACTTCGATCTAATAGATCGCCTAGTGGCCTTTATGGAGATTGAGCTGTACAGGGACTCTTGGAGGCTCCAAACCTTGAGTGGATAAAGTCATCAACGGTTTTTCCCTAAGGTAGCTCAATGGGCCGAATAAATGGTCTGTGAGAATGAGGCCAGCCAGCCCTCCCATTGAGTAGCTATTGGTTGTCAAGCGACTCGAGGTCTTTGGCGGAGGCGCTACCTTCCAGCGATGTGGAAGCGGCGCTTTGAATGGAATTCCACCGCAACGAGCCAAAATGCGATGGAATAAACCGCGCTGATGACACATTGCACTTCTTTGAAACCTCGCACCTTTTACCTGCCAAGGTGTGGAGGATTACGAAAAATCGCCTTGCACGACTGACATGCTCGTACCCAGAGCCCTTTTCACCGACCCAAGATCTTTTTCAAAGAAAGCCGTTTAGCGAAACCCCAGCGTGATCAGATTCACTTTCCCCTGTAACTTTTCCGTGGCTCCCGTGTCGGTGCTTATGTCGTTAAAGAACAAAATGAAGGGGATATGTCATGAACTTTCGAATAGGTATTGCACCACTATTGGTAATATTGGCTTTGGCACTGTCGGCATGTACATCTGCCGGTGGGGTTCATAACGATGGATTCGGTGATTCGGCAGTGCATACCTGTGAAGATCTACCGAACAATGAACAAGCGAAGTGCATGGAGCGTTCTTCTGTGGGTTACTTGGATAAAGACAAATACTGGGACGAATTCTGGACGCAGCAGAGCAGCTATGATTAGAGGCTTGTCTATGCCATGGGGGTAATTAGCTGAGAATGCAGATACCACCAGACGAGGCGGCCCATGTCCGACTCGCCCCACTAGTATTTGATGGGGTGAGTTCCAAAATTCACATTTGATAACCATGTAATTGGAGGGTTACCGTTTCAGTATAGCGCCAGATTCTTCAGCGTTGAGGTTGTTGATCCTCTCATTGATGGCCGCAAGCTTTTCCAGCATTTCCCCAAGTGACCAGGGCAAGGAACCAGGCGCTGCCTTATCCCATTAGCCCGCAGCACGTCGGAAGTCCCTCCATTTCCTAGTCGAAAGAAAAGCTCAATTCGCTTTGTAAACGAACGGCTCACTAGGGGTACGGGGCGGTAA
Source organism: uncultured Marinobacter sp. (assembly GCA_964521055.1). Lineage (GTDB taxonomy): Bacteria > Pseudomonadota > Gammaproteobacteria > Pseudomonadales > Oleiphilaceae > Marinobacter. The sequence continues at coordinate 629 of CAZFPG010000295.1, read as the reverse complement.
AATTTAGAGAAGGAGATCTGGGAGGTCGGCAACCAGAGTAAACCGATTGCCAACGTGGATATCTCGAATGTAACGTCAATCAGCCCCTGGGAGCGCCTGTTGAACACTGCAATAACGCCATCCAATCCCACCATTAACCACATCGCCATCAGCTCACAAAGAAACAACAAGGTGTTTACCACCGAGAGAAATACGAGCACTTTCCAGGATACCTTCAACATAGGCGCTTTACTCCATATTCAGCTAGTCAAATATGGCTTACGGCATCACCATTGTTAGGAAGTGCTGGTTTCTCAGAACGCGAGATCCCGAAGGGCAACATAATGAAGAGATCCGGACAAAGACTCTGGAATCAACTACCAAGTCAGTGGGGAAAAAGGGTCGTTGCTGTCCATTGGCAGAAGAGTCACGACAAAATCACGACAGCTGGCTCGTAGGCCGCGTCACTACTGGGGTAAGAGTGCCGCCTCCGGGCACCATTAAGAATTCTGACGAAGCCCGCCCTTGTGCGGGCTTTGTTGTTTCCGGCTCCCGCACTATTTTTCGTCTACGGGCTTATAGGCCCGATACCCCTGCCCGCTTGCCCCCTTTTTCACCGTAAAATACTCAGACCTCTCCACCAGCAAATC
>CAZFPG010000294.1:2327-4569 GCA_964521055.1 uncultured Marinobacter sp. | reverse complement strand
ACTGACGAAGAATAACCGGAGTGGTTATGGGCAATCACCATGACAGCATCGCCCTGGACTGGGTTCGTGGCGAAATACAGGACACGCTGACCCAGGGTCAGCAGGCACTGGAAGCGTATGTCGAGAATCGTGACGACACCGCGCGCCTGCGCTTCTGCCTGAACTATCTCCACCAGGTTCACGGTACCCTGCAGATGGTTGAGCTTTATGGCGCAGCCCTGCTGACCGAGGAAATGGAGAAGCTCACCCAGGCCGTCCTGAACGAGACCGTCGCCAGTGTGGACGACGCGGTGGAAGTATTGATGCAGGCTATCCTGCAACTTCCCCAGTACCTGGAACATCTTGCCAGCAGCAAGGATGATTTTCCGATGGTGCTGCTGCCGCTGCTGAACGATCTCAGGGCTGCACGGGGCGAATCACTGCTTTCCGACACGTCACTGTTCAAACCCGATCTTGCGCCCTCGAAGGTGGCCGCGCCTGCCAACGTGTCCCAGCGTCTGCAGGACCCGAAAGTTCTGGGTCATATCCGCAAGCTCCGCCAGATGTACCAGTTCGCACTCGCCGGAGTGGTTCGCGAGGCTGATCTGGAGGCCCATTTCGACTACATGCAGAAGGTTATCCAGCGACTGATCCGGCTGTGCCAGAAAACCCCGAGAGGGCAGCTCTGGAAAGCCGCCGGGGCCTTTGTCGAAACCCTTCAGCAACACGTCAATCCGGTCAATACAGCCGTCAAGGCACTGTTACGTGAGCTGGATGCGGAAATTCGCCGCCTGACTGACGAGCATGTGGATATCCTGCAACAACAGGTGCCCGAAGCCCTGCTCAAGCACCTGCTGTATTATGTCGCCCGCGCCCGGGACCTCGACACACCACTGGTCAGGGAGCTGCGCGACAGTTACCGGCTTGAACATGCCCTCCCTTCTGACGATGACGTAGACGCTGCCAAAACCCGGGTATCCGGCCCCGGTCGCGATGCGATTCACTCGGTGGTCAGCGCCCTGAACGAGGAGCTTGCAAAGCTCAAGGACCAACTGGATCTGTTCGTCCGCTCCGAACTGCGCCAGAACGACGAGCTGGAAGAACTGCTTCCGGGCCTGCGCCAGGTAGCCAATACCCTGGCTGTGCTGGGCCTGGGCATTCCCCGCAAGGTCATTACCGAACAGATCGAACTGGTGGAAAAACTCTCAGCCCAGCCAGAGGCGGTGGATGACGGCACCCTGATGGACATTGCCGGCGCCCTGCTCTACGTCGAGGCCAGCCTCGCCGGTCTCGACAGTGATCGGCAGTCCGAGAGTGACCGCTCCGGCGACGACCAGCAGTCGGTCAATATGGGTTCGCGGGAACTGGGTGAAGCCAGCGGTGCCCTGCTCCGGGAGTCACGCAATACCCTTGAGCAGGTCAAGACGGCTATCGTCAACTTTATTGCCTCCCAGTGGGAAACCGGCGAAATCGAGCATGTACCCGGCCTGCTCCATAGCATCCGCGGCGGCCTTGGCCTGATTCCGCTGGACCGTGTGGCCGATATGCTCGCGTCTGCCGAGCGCTATATCACCGATGTTCTTCTCGGTGGCAAACAGGTTCCGGACTGGAAGCAACTGGACACCCTGGCCGACGCCATTACCAGTATCGAGTACTACCTGGAGCGACTGGCCGAGGGCATCGAGGACAACGACAGTGTGCTCAGTGTTGCCGAAGCCAGCCTCAACTCTCTTGGTTTCCCGGTTGGTGAAGAACCTACATGGCGGCACCCGTCGGAAGAAGACGTACCACTGGTCGATGCAGAAGTGCCCTCAACATCAGGCGCGACTGACTCCAAAGGCTCGGACGAAGAGCTTCTGGATGACGAGATTCTTGGCATTTTTGTTGAAGAAGCCGAAGAAGTCCTGGAAACCATCAACGAATTCTATCCCCGTCTGCACCAGAACCATGACGACCATGAGGCATTGACCGAAGTCCGGCGGGCATTCCATACCCTCAAGGGTAGCGGCCGGCTGGTGGGTGCCACCAGTATTGGCGAGCTGGCCTGGTCGGTGGAAAACCTCCTGAACCGTGTCATCGACAAGACGCTTCGACCCAATGACGACATGTTCAGCCTGATCGACGACGTCAACGGTCGAATCCCCGGACTGATCAACGACTTCCGTAACGGCCAGTCTGACGGCAGCGTGGCAGAGCTCATCGAGCGTGCCGAAGCCATGTCCACCACGCGCAAAACCGACACCGACAGCGCTATCGCGGAGCC
>CAZFPG010000294.1:0-2227 GCA_964521055.1 uncultured Marinobacter sp. | reverse complement strand
GCGGAGCCCGGCACCGACGAGCCCGAGCGGGAAGCACAGTCAGAAACAGACGCAGACGCAAAACCGTATGCGTCAGACGGCGGCGATGAAGACAATCTCATCGACGACGAAATTCTCGAGATCTTTATCGAGGAAGCCGGTGAAGTTCTGGATACCATCCGTGAATTCCTGCCCATGTTGCTGCGTCAGCACGATGACCGCACAGCATTGTCCGAAGTCCGGCGTGCTTTCCACACCCTCAAGGGCAGTGGGCGCATGGTCGGTGCGATGGTTGTGGGCGAACTGGCCTGGTCCGTCGAGAACATGCTGAACCGCGTCATCGACGGCAGCATCTTCATGAACGATGATATTGCCGGTTTGCTGGAAGAAGTAACGGCTGTTCTCCCGGAGCTCGTGGAAGACTTCGAGAAACACCGTACTCCCTCCCGTGATACCTCAACACTGGAAGCCCGCGCCACAGCCCTGGCCAACGGAGAAATCCCCGACACCAGCGCCATGCCGCCATCAGAGCAGCAGGCTGCGGCTGATGAAGCATCCTCTATTGATGCCACCGGGGCCGAAGAGGACGAAGACATCGCCGTCGATCCGGTGCTGCTGGATATATTCGAGAGTGAAACCGAAACTCACCTGCAAACCCTCCGGGACTTCCTCAGTGCGGCAGGTGACAAGGCCAGCGTAGCCTATACGGATGATCTTTCGCGAGCCCTTCACACGCTCAAAGGCAGTGCCCATACCGCTGGTATCGGCCCGATTGCGGCTGTAATCACACCGCTGGAACGGTTCGTGAAGGAAGCCCGCGCACAGAACAAGCGGGCAGACCAGGAAGTCGTTGGCCTGATCGACGATGCCTGTCACTTCCTGACCCAGGGCCTGAGCCAGATCCGGGAAAACCCCCAGGGTGACCTGCCTGGCACGGACACCTTCCTGGAAAAGCTGGAACAGGTCAGCAATGCCACGCTACGCAGCACCCGTTCCCGTGATGACGAGACGGAAGATGATAACCGGCCACAACTGGTCCAGCTTTTCCTCAACGAAGGCCTGGATATCCTGCTGGACGCCGACCGGATTCTCGACGACTGGGAGGCAGATCCGCAACAGAGTGCCGCCCTGGATACCCTGCGTGCAGAGTTGCGCCAGTTGACGGAGGGCGCACAACAGGCTGGCCTGCTGGACGTCGCAGAGCTCTCAGGGGCACTTACAAACGTCTACAAGCGCGCTGCCACACCGGCCTTCCAACCGGACCCATCGTTCTTCGATACCATACGAGCCGGCCACGAACACCTGATCAACATGATGGACCAGGTGGCTGCAGGGCTTGCCACTGAAAGTGGCGACGAACTGATTGCCAGTCTGGACTCACTCGCCCTGGAAGAGAGTGAAGCCGAAGCGGCACCGGACGCCTTTGAACAGGAGTTCACCGGTGATCTCGAGGAAATCGACCGCAGCTTTGAACTGGATGCCGAGGATACACCGGAAGAAAGCGACGAGTTGCCACCGCTGGCGCAAACCGATGAAGACATGGACCAGGAGCTGGCAGAGATTTTCCTGGAGGAAGCCCGCGACCTGATCGACAGCACTGCTGACGCTTTGCAGAGCTGGAGCGACAATACCGGCAATCTCGACCTGCTGCGCCTGTTGCAGCGGGACCTGCACACCCTGAAGGGTGGTGCCCGCCTTGCGGACATCCCGCCTGTTGGCGACCTGTCCCACGAGCTGGAAAACCTCTTTGAAGGCCTGACAGAACAGCGGCTTGCCGTTACCGGGGAGTTGTCCGACCTGCTTTTCCGCTGCCACGACCGCCTGGCGGGCATGGTGGATGCGCTTGAGCAGAACGAAAAGCCACGGCCGGCACCGGACCTCATCAGCGAGATTCACGCCTATATGGACGGCGCCACTGGCTCCCGCCCGGTAACGGACGTAAATCACGAGTCTGACACCGAGTCCGACGGTGATGAAGATATTACACTGGCCGATCTGGATGAAAGTGACAGCCCGGAACCGGACACCTCAGCGGAAGTTCCGGAAGACGCGCCGGCAGAAACACCCGAAGAAGAGCACGGTACCGACCTTTCTCATCTTGACCCGGAGCTGATTGGCATCTTCCTGGAAGAAGCCTATGACCTGATCAACTCCACCAGCAGTGCCCTGCATACCTGGAGTGAAGACACCTCCAACCAGTTAGTGGCTTCAGAGCTCCAGCGGGATGTGCAAACCCTCAAGGGCGTTG
>CAZFPG010000293.1:0-4578 GCA_964521055.1 uncultured Marinobacter sp. | reverse complement strand
GGGGTAGAAGTAACCAACAAACGTAATGCCAGTGGCAAGCGCGATAAATAGCCATGCAGAGTGTTTTGCCGATTTTTTGGCGATTTTTTCCGCTGAACGGGGCGCCTTGTCCAGCTTCATACGCTTGTTGCGGCTGCCTTCAATGCGCTCCTCCACCCACATGAAGATAAAGGTCCAGACGGTTTGCGGGCAGGTATAACCGCACCAGACTCGGCCGAATAGCGTGGTGATAAAAAACAGGCCAAAGGCACAGATGATCAGCATCCCGGACAGCAGGAAGAAGTCCTGAGGGTAGAAGGTGGCCCCGTAAAGGTGAAATTCCCGCGCCGGCAGGTCAAAGTGAATCAGTGGCTGGCCATCCACGGTGATCCAGACGAACAGAAAATACATGCCCATCAGGGCCGTCAGGCTGACATTGCGGATGCGCTGAAAGAAGCCTTTGACCTCTTTCACGTAGATCTTCTTGCGGCTGGCGTATAGCTCTACGGTTCCGGAATTCTTGTTTTTGTTGTCGGAGGCGTCAGAGGATGGGTCAACCTGCTTGACCGGAATCTCACTGCTCATCGTTAACCTCCCGATGATGTGGCGCCCGTATCACCGCGAACAGTGGGGCAGGGGATCTTCTCAAGCCTGGGCCCGCGGGGCAGACACAGGGTTGAGCAGACCGGGCCGGGGCCATCTGGCCCCGGCCGGATACTCAGTTGGACAGGCTGTAAACGTACGCAGCCAGAATCTGGATCTGATCATCAGAAAGCCGGTCGCCCTGGGCGGGCATCTGGTTCTGGCGGCCGTTGACGACGGTATCCCGTATCCAGTCATAGGTGGATCCGTAAAGCCAGGCATCGTCGGTCAGGTTCGGGGCGCCAAGGGACTGGTTGCCCTTGCCGTCCTCGCCATGACAGGCAACGCAGGCCTGAGCATAGACTTTTTCACCCTTCTCTGCCGCCTCGGCGTCCTTTTCCCGGCCACTGTAGCTCAGTACATAGTTCACAACCTGGTCGACCTGTTGGTTGGTCATGTTCGGCATGGTGCCCATGGCAGGCATGTTACCGTTGCGGCCTTCATGAATCGTGCTCAGGATGGAGTCGGGGTCGCCCCCGTACAGCCAGTCATCGTCGGTCAGGTTCGGGAAACCCAGGGATCCCCGGCCGGCCGAACCATGGCAGGTGGCACAATTGTTGGCAAACAGCCGCTGGCCCATTTTCATGGCGTCGTCATTTTCCGCCAGTTCCTTCACCGGGGTATCCCCGAACTTGGCGTAAAGCTCACCGTACCTCGCCTCAGCCTGCTGAACCTCGGCTTCCCACTGGTTGGTGGAAGTCCATCCCAGCAGTCCCTTGAAATTACCAAGGCCGGGATAGAGTGCCAGGTAGCCCAGGGCGAAAACACAGGTTGCAACAAACAGGTAGAACCACCACTTCGGCAGTGGATTATCGTACTCCTCGATGCCATCGAAAGAGTGACCCACAGTCTTGTCAGTTTCAGTATCAGTGGTCTGGCCCTTGCGGGTGGCAAGCAGCAGCCACCAGCAACCAAACACAGTACCGAGCACGATCACGCTGATCCAGATGCTCCAGAAGGTACTCATCGTTTTTTCTCCGTCTTTTCCTGTTCGTCTAGAGTACGCTTTTCCACTTCGTCATCTTCAAAGGGCAGGTTCGCTGCCTCTTCATTGGCTTTCTTGCGATGCTTGCTAAAAGCCCACCAGATGATGCCGATGAAAATGGCTATCAACACCAATGTGTGAATGCCGCGTAGGTCGTTTACATCCATGGGAATCACCGTTTCTCTGAGATCACGGTACCAAGTTGTTGCAGGTACGCGACCAGAGCTTCGATTTCGAATTTACCCTTCACGTCGTCAGCTGCTTCTGCAACCTGCTCATCGGTGTAGGGCACGCCCAGCGTCTGAAGTGTCCTGAGTTTGGCTTCAGTGCTGGTATGGTCTATCTGGTCCTCAAACAGCCAGGGGAAGGCGGGCATGTTGGATTCCGGGACCACACTGCGTGGATCGTACAGATGCTGGCGCTGCCAGGAGTCGGAGTAGCGGCCACCAACGCGGGCAAGGTCGGGGCCGGTACGCTTGGAGCCCCACAGGAACGGACGGTCGTAGACGAATTCGCCCGCAACGGAGTAGTGTCCATAGCGCTCGGTTTCGGCACGGAAAGGACGGATCTGCTGGGTGTGGCAGACACTGCAGCCTTCACGGATATAGATATCCCGGCCTTCCAGTTCCAGTGCGGACAATGGTTCCAGGCCTTCCACCGGCTCGTTGGTGTCCTTGATAAAGAACAGCGGAACCACCTCGGCGAGAAAACCGCCACTGATGGTCAGGATGATCAGTACGATCATTATCCCGAGGTTCTTTTCAACAATTTCGTGTTTCATCAGTACTGTCTCCCGTTACGCCACTTGCGCTGCTGTGTTGTCCTGAGCAACGGCCTGTTTCTGACGCACGGTCATGTAAACGTTGTATGCCATTACCAGCATACCGGCCAGGAAAATCACACCACCAAGGAAGCGCACAAAGTAGCCCGGATAGGAGGCCTCCAGCGCTTCAACAAAGCTGTAGGTGAGGGTGCCGTCTTCGTTGACAGCACGCCACATCAGGCCCTGCATGATGCCGTTCACCCACATGGCGACGATGTATAGCACGGTACCAACCGTTGCCAGCCAGAAGTGCACGTTGATCATGGCGGTGCTGTACATGGCCTGCAGGCCCCACAGCTTGGGAATCAGATGATAGACAGCGCCGATGCTGATCATGGCAACCCAGCCCAGGGCACCGGAGTGAACATGGCCAATGGTCCAGTCGGTGTTGTGGGACAGGGCGTTGACCGTCTTGATGGACATCATCGGGCCTTCAAAGGTGGACATGCCGTAGAACGACAGGGACACCACCAGGAAGCGCAGAATCGGGTCGGTGCGTAGCTTGTGCCAGACGCCTGACAGGGTCATCATGCCGTTGATCATGCCGCCCCAGGACGGTGCCAGCAGGATCAGGGACATTACCATGCCCGCGGTCTGTGCCCAGTCCGGCAGAGCGGAGTAGTGCAGGTGGTGGCCGCCGGCCCATACATAGGTGGCGATCAGTGCCCAGAAATGCACAATTGACAGACGGTAGGAGTAGACAGGACGATTGGCCTGTTTGGGCACGAAATAGTACATCATCCCCAGGAAGCCGGCCGTCAGGAAGAAACCAACGGCATTGTGGCCGTACCACCACTGCATCATGGCGTCAGTGACACCGGCATACGCTGAGTAAGACTTGAAGGCAGTTGCCGGCAGCGCCATGCTGTTGCCGATGTGCAATACGGCCACGGTCAGTATAAAACCGCCATAGAACCAGTTGGCCACGTAAATATGTGGCGTGCTGCGTTTCATGACGGTTCCGAAGAACACCAGGGCGTAGGATACCCAGACCACCGCAATGGCGATATCAATTGGCCATTCAAGCTCGGCGTATTCCTTGGAGGTGGTGAAACCCATTGGCAGGGTAATGGCTGCCGCCACGATGATGGCCTGCCAGCCCCAGAAAGTAAACGCGGCCAGTTCATCCGAAAACAGGCGCGCCTGACAGGTGCGTTGCACTACATAGTAGGCCGTAGCGAACAGGGCGCTTCCGCCAAAGCCGAAGATAACGGCGTTGGTATGCAGCGGCCGTAAACGGCCGAAATGTGTCCAGGGCAGGTCGAGGTTGAGGGCGGGCCAGACCAGTTGTGCTGCAATCAGCACGCCCAGGCTCATACCTACAATCCCCCATACCACCGTCATGATGGCAAACTGCCTCACCACCTTGTAGTTGTATGTCAGGTTTGGATTTACTGTGCTCATAGCCTTACCAATGGGTTTAGAGTGGGAAAGATGCGGGCGCAAGTATGGAGAAAGCATTAGTTGTTTGCAATGACACAGGTCAACTCCCAAGCCCTGTCAAATGCGTCTAAATCAGTAACATGGCGAATATATTGGAGTATTTTGAAAGCGATGGAGCAGTCCGGAAAACTCCGGACATACCATTGCCCGTGCCACTGATCCTAGCCACGAATTGGAGATATCGTGAAACCGGTAACATTTTTCCGTTCTGAAGCCGGGGAAGGGCCCCACGCGCCCAGACTATTGCTGGCCCACGGGGCCGGAGCGCCAGCCGATTCCGGCTTTATGGAAGCGCTGGCTGTGGCACTCTCTGTCGAGGGGGTCAGCGTGTTGCGATTCGAGTTTCCCTATATGGAACAACGCCGGCGGGATGGCCGTAAAAGGCCTCCGGACCGTCAGCCGGTGTTGCTGGAGCATTTCCGCCGGGCCGTCGCCGCCATTGCGGCCGAGACAGCCGGCGGCAGCAGCCCCATCTTCGTTGGTGGCAAGTCCATGGGCGGCAGAATGGCCAGCCATATGATCACCCAGACGGGCCTCCAGCCTGAGATTTGCGGTGCTGTGTGTTTCGGGTACCCGTTTCATCCACCGGGCAAGCGAGATCAATGGCGGACTGGTCATTTTCAGGATCTGCGGCGCCCACTGCTTATCATTCAGGGCTCACGGGATCCGTTCGGGAAAAGGCAGGAGGTTGAAGATCAGGGGGCGG
>CAZFPG010000292.1:0-4587 GCA_964521055.1 uncultured Marinobacter sp. | reverse complement strand
GGCTTACAGGAGAAAAGCTTGAAATCGAACGAATGGTTGCATGGATTCCGCCACTCATCGCCCTATATCAACGCCCATCGCGGTCGCGCGGTGGTGCTGACGATAGGTGGCGATGCGATCGCCCATGGCAACCTGATTAATATTATCCATGACATAGCATTGCTCAGTAGTTTGGGTATCAAGCTGGTGGTAGCTTTTGGTGCCAGACCACAGATTCAAACGCGATTGGATGACGCCAGTGAGGAATCCAGCTTTCACCGTGGATTGCGGGTAACACCGGAGCAGCAGTTGCCACTGGTGCTGGAAGCGATCGGTGGGTTGCGGGCGTTTCTGGAAAGCCGGTTGTCCATGGGGCTGGTTAATTCACCTATGCACAATGCCAGGATCAGGGTAAGCAGTGGCAACTATGTCACTGCGCGGCCTGTAGGCGTGCTGGACGGAATCGATTTTGGTTATACAGGCCGGGTGCGCCGTGTGGATGTGGCCGGTATCGAGAAGCTGCTGGAGCTGGGGCACATTGTGCTGTTGCCGCCGCTGGGTTATTCGCCTACCGGGGATGCATTCAACCTGTCCTACGAAGATGTCGGTGGCCAGGTAGCCGCTGCGCTGCAGGCAGAAAAACTGATTATGTATACCGAGAACCAGGGGCTGCTGGATGAAGACGGCCAGCTGATGCGGGAGCTGTCCGCCCGGCAGGCTTCTGACCGGCTGGCTGCCGGGATGGTTCAGGGCCACGACGGGGATCTGTTGCGGGCTGCCTGTGATGCCTGTGTGAGAGGTGTGCGCCGGGCCCATATTATCAGCTACGCCGACGATGGCGCGTTGTTGGAAGAGCTCTTTACCCGTGACGGTTCCGGCACGCTGGTCAGCAGTGATAACTACGAGCAGATCCGTCAGGCCAGGGTAGAGGATATCGGCGGCATACTGGAACTGATCCAGCCCCTGGAGGAGCAGGGCATCCTGGTGCGTCGTTCCCGGGAGATGCTGGAGACGGAAATTGGCAGTTTTGTCGTGGCTGAGCGGGACGGCACGATTGTGGGGTGTGCGGCGCTATATCACTACCCGGACGAGAATGCGGGTGAATTGTCCTGTTTTGCGGTAGACCAGGCCTATCGGCGCGCAGGCCGTGGCGACGAGATTCTGGCGATGATCGAAAAGCTGGCCCGGGGGCAGGGCATACAGAGACTGTTCGTACTCACCACCCAGACCGAGCACTGGTTCCGGGAGCGGGGTTTCCAGCCGTCTACCGTGCAGGATCTGCCCGGGCTCAAGCTGGCGTCTTACAACACCCAGAGAAACTCAAAGGTTTTCGTGAAAGCGCTGGCCTAGGTGGGCCAGTGCCTGCTGGCGGGCCTCTTCCGGCTCCATCGAGAGCGCCTCCACCGCCTGGTAAAAGGCTCCGAAATCGCCGTCGTTATCCCGGATCAGTTGGCGGAAGGCGGGTACATACTGGTTGTATTGGCTGAACAGGGCCAGGTTGGCGTTATTCAGTCCTGTCGGATTCTCACCGAAGGGCCCCGGCTGGTCCCAGCCAGCTGACAGTGCACGATACTCGTCCTGAAGTTCAGCGAATATCCGTGCCTTTTGCTGGCGTAGCTTGTCCTTGGGCAGGGTGTCCCGTTGTTCATAGAGCGCCTCGAGCTGCCCGGAGGTGGCCTTTACCAGGCTGAGGGTCTGGTTGCGTTGGCGCAGGCGTGCCAGGGCTCTCTGGAAGCCTTCATCGTCACCCCTTTGCTCGAGCCACAGCTTCAGGCCCTCCAGTTCCACTGCGGTTGCAAAGCTCTCATTGAAGGCCGTATCGTCGTTGATGTACACCACGCGGTGAGCCAGTTCGTGGAACATGAGGGCGACCATGCGGTTGTCAGACAGGGCAGTAAAACCGGTATGGAGCGGGTCATCAAACCAGCCCAGGGTGGAATAGGCGGTAACACCACCGATAAACGTATCGTAGCCCCTGTCGATAAATGACAGTTCCTCTTTTTGCGCCGTCTCAAGCTGGTAGTAACCCCGGTAGGCCTGGCAGCCCACCACCGGATAGCACCAGCGATGGGCCTGGAGAGAAAATTCCGGAGCCGCCACCAGGTTGACGACAACCCAGGGGCGCCCCAGTTCGGCGTATTCGGCAAAGGTGTCACCCACCGGCAGTGCCAGCCGGTCAGCTGCAAACCTGCGTGCCTCGTTTGCCGTTGCGAGTTTGCGCTTCAGCGCGGGTTCCGTGGTGGGGGCCTCAAGCAGATCCGACACCGGGTGCGTGGACATCATCAGTGACAGATGACCACTGACCGCCTGGCTGTAATAGCCGAATGTCGTACACCCGGAAAGTGTCGTTATCAGTAGCATAACAAGATATATCTGACTAAGCTGTATCATGGTCCAGGCTGTTATTTGTTGCTGGCTGGCAAGTGGCTCAGAGGTTATATTACAACTATGTTCCCTCAAGTAGCAGGTGGCTGTCGCTGCCTTTCAGGGATACCGGCCGGTGACCGGAACGGTTAGCACATCCGGGCCACCAGGCTTCGCCATATATCAGGTAGTTCATGGATCCGAAAGAACGTCGTTCGAGCCCCCGCCAACCGATCAAGCTTGCTGCCCAGCTGGATGTCGGCAGTGGTGAAAACCTGCCCTGTCAGATTGCGGATTTCTGCGCTGAGGGGCTGTTTGTTCGGTACTCCGGGGAAACCTCGAGAAAACTGGATCAGGTGCTTGTGCGTGGCACCCCGGAACTGGTGGTCCGTTTCCGCAGTCCTGATGGCCGTAAACGTCACGAACTGCATGTAAGCATCATGCGCCGGATTGAAGGTGCCATGGGTGTGGCTTTTACCCGTTCCAGTCCGGAAGCTGTCAACGCCATGCTGGAACAGTGTGGTGCCAATCGCCATCAGGACCGGGCCTCCTTGCGGGCCCCCAGTGACAAGGTCCAGTTCGTCCTGCACCAGTCAGCAAAGGCGGTTATCCAGTACATCGAACCGTTGATGGATGCCTGCTTCGTGCAGATGGTCAAAGCCCTTCGTGAGGCTGCCCAGAAAGCAGGCAACGATCAGCAGGCAAACGAGTTCATGGACGCCTCCGGCCAGCTTCAGGCACGCCAGCGTGTTATCTGGCACCAGATGGCCCGGAGCCTGGAGTCACCTCTCAAACCACCACCCAAGGGAGCTCCCGGCGCGGAACTGTCGGTGGTGGATAAGGGCGAGTTTGAGGACTGGCTGACCATTCGCGTGATGGTTACCAAGGCCGATACCCAGTACCGGGGAGACCTGCTCCAGCTCAAGTTGCGCCTCGACAAGCTCGGAATTGCCAATTCCACCGGGCACCACAATCCGCTGGGGCCGGCGCTGATCTGCGAGTCTTTCCATTCAGGGTTGAGCTTGCTCAAGGCTGATCGGGAAGTGGAGAAGGTGTGCCTGAAGGCCTTTGAAAAGTCTGTACTGATGCACCTGGGCCCGTTATACCGGGAGTTGAACAATATTCTGGTTCGTCATGGTGTGTTGCCGGACCTGGATCTTAGCAAGTACCTGAGCGAACAGCTGCCCGCAGAGAAAGGGGAGTGCGGGAAAACATCACCGCTGGCACCCAGGCCCGAGGTCCAGGCGCAGGAGGCCGCGGTGCCTGTCAGCGAAGCGCCGGCTCCTGAGCGGAAACAGTCCCGCTTTCCGGGCCGGAAGTCATCGTCTGAATTCCGTGGTTATGCGTCGGCTGCCCAGACTGCTTTTGCCACCGTAAAAAACCTGCTTGGTACTCTGGCTACCAGCCGCCTGGCCCGCGGCGATCTGGCACCGGTGGAGTTTTCCCCCGGAGCCAGGGAACTTTCCGCCGGCGAATTGCAGAAGCAGCTGCAGGAGCTTCAGTTGCAGGCCGCGACCGTCAGTCCGGAACAGCCCTCCCTCCGTGAGCGGGTTGTGGAGCGCGTTCGGGAGAGTGGCGAACACGCCCTGGGTGAGGAGCAGCAAGGCACCCTGGACGTGGTCGACCGGTTTTTCCGCAGTGTGGTGGAAAGCCCGAAGCTGAGCGAATATGCCCAGTCACGGATGCGCCAGTTGGAAGTGCCGGTACTGAAAGTGGTGATGCGGGATCCGGAGTTTTTTGACGATCAGGACAGTCCGGTACGGGGTGTCATGAACCGGCTGGCCCAGCTCGGTGTTAAAGGCGGCCGTATCAATCCGGTGGTGCAGCGGCGGATCGACGAACTGGTACAGCGCATTGCCACCGATTTTGAACAGGACACCGGGGTATTCGAGAGCGCGGTGCAGGAACTGGACGCGCTGATTGATCGCCAGAATCTGGTCTACCGGCGCAACGTGGAGCGTGTGACAGCCGCCGCCGAGGGTGCCCAGAAGGTGTCCGAGTCCAAAAAGGCGGTAGCGGCCGTGCTGGAACAGAAACTGGCCGGGCGAAAAGTACCGAAAGCGGTGGTCAGCCTGCTGGACGGTGGCTGGCGTGATCTGCTTTCGCTGACCTGGATCCGCCAGGGGCAGGACAGCCCGCTGTGGCAGGATTATCTTTCTGTCATTGATTCGCTGATGACCTTTGCGGACGACCCACAGAACTCAATCAACCTCCCCGAGCTGTTGCGGGTGATCCAGGACGGCC
>CAZFPG010000291.1:0-4587 GCA_964521055.1 uncultured Marinobacter sp. | reverse complement strand
CTACGGCTCGCCAAATTCTCCAATCCGGATGCTTCGTAATGGAAATCAACGTCAATTTTCTCGACAACCTCAGGCTTGAGGCCAAGTTTGATGATTTCACCGTCGTTACCGACCAGCCTATCCGCTACAAGGGCGATGGCTCGGCACCCAGCCCCTTCGACTATTTCCTGGCATCCTCGGCGCTGTGTGCGGCCTATTTTGTTCGCGTTTACTGTCTCGCGCGGAACATTCCCACCGAGAATATCCGCCTGTCCCAGAACAACATCGTGGATCCTGAAAATCGCTACAACCAGATTTTCAAGATTCAGGTAGAGCTGCCGGAAGACATCTCTGACAAGGATCGGCAGGGCATTCTTCGCTCCATTGACCGCTGCACGGTTAAAAAGGTGGTGCAAACCGGCCCCACGTTCGAGATCGAACCGGTGGAAAACCTGGGGGCCGACGCCCAGGCGTTGCTGATGACCAAACCGGAGGGCGGCGAGAGCACCTATATCGAGGGTAAGGACCTTCCCCTGGAGCAGACCATCGCCAACATGACCCGCATCCTTGAGAATCTGGGCATGAAAATCGAGATCGCGTCCTGGCGTAATATCGTGCCCCATGTGTGGTCCCTGCACATCCGCGATGCGGCCTCGCCCATGTGTTTCACCAACGGCAAGGGCGCCACGAAAGAAAGCGCGCTGTGTTCGGCCCTGGGTGAATTCATCGAGCGCCTGAACTGCAACTTCTTCTACAACGACCAGTTTTTCGGGGAGGAGGTTGCCAACAGCGAGTTTGTTCACTATCCGAACGAGAGGTGGTTCAAACCAGGCCCCGATGACGAGCTGCCCGAGGGCATTCTGGATGACCATTGCCTGGCCATCTACAATCCGGCGGGCGAGCTGTATGGCTCCAATCTCATCGACACCAACTCCGGCAAGACCGAGCGCGGGATTGTCTCCCTGCCATTTGTGCGGCAGTCGGATGGCAAAGTGGTCTATTTTCCCTCGAATCTGATCGAGAACCTGTATCTCAGCAACGGCATGAGCGCAGGTAATACCCTGCACGAAGCCCAGGTACAGTGCCTGTCGGAGATCTTCGAGCGGGCGGTGAAGAAGCAGATCATTGAAGAAGAGGTAGCTCTTCCGGATGTGCCCCGGCAAGTACTGGAGAAATACCCGGACATACTTGAGGGCGTGGAAGCACTGGAGGCACAGGGCTTCCCGACGCTGGTGAAGGACGCGTCCCTGGGCGGCCGGTTCCCGGTGATGTGCGTCACCCTGATGAACCCGCGAACCGGCGGCGTGTTTGCTTCCTTCGGCGCACACCCCAGCCTGGAAGTGGCGCTGGAGCGCAGCCTCACGGAACTGCTGCAGGGGCGAAGTTTCGAGGGCCTGAACGACGTGCCGCCGCCGACGTTCAACAGCCTTGCGGTGACGGAACCCAACAACTTTGTGGAACACTTTATTGATTCCACGGGTGTGGTTTCCTGGCGTTTCTTCAGCGCGAAATCGGATTACGATTTCTGCGAGTGGGATTTCGCGGGCACTAACCAGGAAGAGGCGGCCTGCCTGTTCAACATCCTCAGGGATATGGGCAAAGAGGTTTACGTAGCTGTCTATGAAGAGCTGGGCGCGCCGGTATGCCGTATTCTTGTGCCCGGGTATTCCGAGGTTTACCCCGCCGACGACCTGATCTGGGATAACACCAACAAGGCCCTGGATTACCGGGAAGACATCCTGAACCTCCACTCCCTGAGTGATGATCAGCTTGCTGACCTTGTGGAGCGTCTGGAAGAGAGCCAGATGGACGACTATACCGACATCATTACCCTGATCGGTATCGAGTTCGACGAGAACACAGTCTGGGGACAGTTGACCATTCTTGAGCTCAAGCTGCTTATCTATCTGGCTCTGCAGCAGCATAAGGAAGCGCTTGACCGGGTTGAAGCGTTCCTGCAGTTCAACGACAACACCGTGGAACGTAACCTGTTTTACCGGGCGGTGAACGCAGTGCTGGAAATTACACTGGATGACGAACTGGAGCTCGATGACTATCTGGTGAATCTCCAGCGTATGTTCGGTGAGGAAACCATGGCAGCCGTGGTAGGCTCGGTCGATGGCAGCGTTCGCTTCCATGGCTTGACGCCCACCAACATGCAACTGGACGGGCTGGATAAGCACCT
Organism: uncultured Marinobacter sp.; assembly: GCA_964521055.1. Classification (GTDB taxonomy): domain Bacteria; phylum Pseudomonadota; class Gammaproteobacteria; order Pseudomonadales; family Oleiphilaceae; genus Marinobacter. The sequence goes on along the minus strand of CAZFPG010000291.1, from coordinate 2,423 downwards.
GCGGCTGATCGAAAGCTACAAGAAACTGCATGCGGCCCGTGCGGCCAGGTAGAACGCATTCTTCGGAGTAAGTTTTTATGAAGAGAACGGTTTTGGTGTCGACGCTCCTGGCTGTATTCAGCCTTAACGGCTGGGCCCAGGAAGTCGATTACAATAAGCGCAACATGCATATATTCTGCGCAAGCCACCTGTCTCTCCTTGGTGACTCGCTTACCGAAAAGGGTGATGACTACAAGGCACTGGTGTTCTTGTCAGATAAGCACGGCGATGAAGCACGGAAAATGGGGGCGACCGACGAACACTTCTCCGATGTGACCCGTTATCTCAAAACCGTCCGTAATAACAACAAAGGAAAGTGGGACAGGCTGACTTCCCGTAGCCGGGACGTCTGTTTTCCCAGTTCCTGAACAGGTTGAAATTTGCAGATCCCTTGAGAGCGAGGATGATTGAATGACCGACGATACCTACACGCCGCCGAAAGTCTGGAAATGGGATGCTGAGAGCGGTGGCGCTTTCTCGAAAATCAACCGGCCCATCGCCGGGCCCACCCATGAAAAGGAGCTGCCTGTTGGCAAGCATCCGTTCCAGGTGTACTCACTGGCGACACCAAACGGTGTGAAAGCCACCATCATGTTCGAGGAATTGCTGGAAAAGGGCATCAAGGAAGCGGAATACGATGCGTGGCTGATCCGCATTACCGAGGGTGAACAGTTTGGTAGTGGTTTTGTGAAGGCGAACCCGAACTCCAAGATTCCGGCCATGATGGATCACACCCATCAGCCGCCAGTACGGGTATTCGAGTCAGGCTCCATCCTGCTTTACCTGGCGGAGAAGTTTGGTGAATTCCTGCCAACGGAGATTGTGGCCCGTACTGAAACCCTGAACTGGCTGTTCTGGCAGATGGGTAGTGCGCCTTTCCTGGGCGGTGGATTTGGTCATTTCTATGCCTATGCGCCGGAAAAATACGAGTACCCGATCAACCGGTATACCATGGAAGTGAAGCGCCAGCTTGACGTGCTGGATCGCCAACTGGCGACTAACCGCTATATCGCAGGGGATGAATACACCATCGCTGATATGGCGATCTGGCCCTGGTACGGTGCACTGGTTAAAAACAAGGTGTACGAAGCGGCGGAATTCCTTGATGCCCACACCTACACGAACGTTGTGCGCTGGGCGGACGAAGTAGTTGAGCGCCCGGCCGTCAAACGGGGCCTTATGGTTAACCGCACCTGGGGCGACGAAAGCAAACAGTTGCATGAGCGCCACGACGCCAGTGACTTTGAGCTGCGTACCCAGGACAAACTGGAGCCTGCCGGAGAGAAATAATGGCAGCGCCTGTCAGCTGGTGGAAGGTGGTTCTCGCTTTTGTAATAGCGCTTGTGGTGGGCTCTGTGCTGGGTAGCCTCGTGCAGACCCAGTTCAACCTTCAGGCCCTGGCAGCCCTGGGAGTTGAGATCACCATTGGTACGCGGCTGGAAACCAGTTCTCAGGATCTTTTCAATTTCGCACCTCTGTACGCCATTCTGTTCGGGTTCAGCTTCCTGTTGTCCCTGACCGTCGCCTCACTGGTGGTCAGGCTGGCGGGTAACCCGGGCCGAATGTGGTTATACCCGCTTGCTGCCGCCGTGGGGCTTTGGGTGACGCTGAAGATTGTGGATGCTCTGGCACCCATGCCCACACTGATCGCCGCGACACGGGAAACCGGGGGGTTGATGGCAATGCTTGTAACTGCCGCCATTGCGGGCTGGTTGTTTGCGGTAATGGTGAGCCGCCGGGCCAGCGGACATTCCCCGATGCTGGTCATGGCACTGATGGTGGCAGCGGGCCTGGCATTGCCTGAGTCAGAGGCTGTGGCGGATGAATCGTCAGGCTATGAAATCGAGACATTGGCCCGGGGCCTTGAGCATCCCTGGTCGCTGGCCTTCCTGCCTGATGGGCGAATGCTCGTGACCGAACGGCCTGGCAGGCTTCGAATGCTGACGGCTGAAGGCGAACTGAAACCGGAGCCGCTGGATGGCGTGCCGGAGGTATTCGCCTCTGGCCAGGCCGGGCTGTTTGATGTGCTTCCCGCCAGGGACTTCGAGCAGAGCAGGGCGGTCTATCTCAGTTATGCCTGCGGCACGGTGCAGGCTAACCATACCTGTCTGGCCAGGGCGGAGCTCGGCGACGATGGCCTGGGGAATGTCACCGAGATATTCCGGGTACAGCCAGCCAAGGAAGGTAACGCCCACTACGGTGGCCGCCTGGCATGGTTGCCGGACGACACGTTGGTACTGGCCCTGGGGGATGGTTTTGATTACCGGGAACAGGCCCAGCGACGGGAAAACCACATTGGCAGTATTGTGCGCCTGAACCCGGATGGTACCGTTCCTGAAGACAACCCCTTTGCCGGCAGTGACCACTATCAGGGTGAAATCTAC
>CAZFPG010000290.1:0-4610 GCA_964521055.1 uncultured Marinobacter sp. | reverse complement strand
GGGGACCTGCTGAACAGCCGGCAACGGGGGATCTACAGCAGGATCACGGAGGATGGCCAGGGCCTTTCCGGCGGACAGGCCCGCAGGCTGAGCCTGGCGCGTGTTTTTGTCGCCAATTACGACCTGATCCTGCTCGACGAGCCGACAGCAGGGCTGGATAGCGACAGTGAGATCTATATTCTCGAAGCGCTTCACAAACTGGCGCTGGCCGGCAAGACACTGGTCTTTGCCACCCATCACCAGGCGTTGCTTACCCTGGCGAATCGCACATTGCTGGTTTCGGGGGGAGGTGTTCAGGATGCGTGAACTCTGGCCCTGGCTGGCCCTGATACTCCGGCGTCCTGGCCGATTGGTTATAGGCGGCTTACTGATTCTGGCCACATTGCTTACAGGTATGGGCTTGCTGGCGCTGTCCGGGTGGTTCATTACCGCCACCGCCCTCACCGGTCTGCTATTGGCCGCCGGGGTGCAGGCGTCCCTCAACCTTTACGTGCCCGGCGGAGGTATACGCTTTTTCGCGGTGGCACGCACAGTTGCCCGATACGCAGAGCGGGTTTACAACCACGACACCGTGCTACGCCTGCTCACGGACATAAGGGTGGCCCTGTTCGAACGTCTTTGCCTGTCCGCGCGGCACCGCAGGAACACCTTACGAGGCCCCCAGTGGCTGTCGCGGCTGACCAATGATGTGGATGCCCTGGACACGCTCTACCTGCGCCTGATTGCGCCTGCAGCCCTTGCGGCACTGGTTACGGCCATACTGATCCTTGCGGCGGGGCTGTTTTACAGCCAGGACCTTGCCATTGGCCTGCTGATTACACTCCTGCCGGCTTTTCTGGTTGCAACGGTTCTGGTTTACCTGCGCACCCGTCACCTGGTTTACCGGCAGACAGATTCCCGGGAGCGGGCGCGGACCGACATCATCGAACATATCGAAGGGTTTGCGGAGCTTACCGCGGCAGGCCGTACCGGCAAGCACGCCGCACTCTGCCTGCGGCAGGCCGATCAGATTGCCCGCAACGACTCCCGGGCGGATACCCGCACTGGCTGGAACCTGGGGCTGGCCCAGGTCATGGTTAACCTCGCTGTTGTGCTGACCCTGTGGATCGGGCTGCAGTTGTTCCAGCAGGACGCCATCTCCGGGCCGGTAGTGGTTTTGTTACCGGTAGCTCTACTGGGATTGCTGGAGATCTACTCAGTCCTTCCGGATGCATTTTCCCGGCTGGGCGGAACTCTGGCCTCGGCAGCGCGGCTGAATCAGGACTGTGCTCCGGAGTCAGCACAGGTATCCACTACCCCACAGCAGCCCACTGAAGGCCACAATGCGCTGGAGCTTGAACAGGTTACTATCCGCTTTGGAGACCATTCGCCTGTGCTCTGCCGTTTTGACTTGATGGTATCAACCGGTGAATGGGTCAACATTATTGGCAGCTCCGGTGCCGGTAAATCGTCCCTGGCAGAGGCGATGGCGGGGCTGGAGAAGCCCGCGTCCGGAAGTGTTCGCCGCTTTTCTGCGGCGTATCTCACGCAACAGACGATACTGTTCGAGGATACCCTGAAAGCCAACCTTCTGATCGGCGGCCCGGATGCCTCGGATGCGCAGCTCTGGCGGGTTCTGGAACTGGTGGCGATGGCTGATCGCTTCACCCACGAACCGGCGCAGCTGAACACCTGGCTGGGCTCGATGGGCAGCCAGCTATCCGGCGGGGAAGCCCGGCGCATTGCCCTGGCACGTGTGCTTCTGAACGAATCGCCGTTACTGATTCTGGATGAGCCGTTTACCGGAGTGGATGCCCAGACCAGGGACAGGATTGCAGCAGGGATGAAACCGTGGCTTACGGGTAAAACCGTTGTTGCGCTGGGGCACGCGCCGGAGGCACTACCTGCCCCCGACCGTACCATTCGGCTCAGTTGATCGCGGTTCAGCTGGTTTCCAGCAGTTCGAAGGTCAGGCCTGCCTTGCTGGTCAGCCGCTCGAAGAGCTTGCCATTCAGCAGTGATGACGGCGTCCAGAAACCACCCTGTTTGTCATCCTCAACATCGAACGCCAGGCTCATGCCGGCTTCGCCCAGCATCTTGCCGGTGGAGCCATAGCCAGGGTCCCGGTCGCCGGTCACTTTGGTCTTGATGGTCTTGCCATCGGCGGTCTTACCCACGAAACGCAGGTCATAGAAGCCGTTCTTCTGGGCTTCCGGGCTTGGGCCCTCGCCCGGCTTGGGCACAAACTTCTCCACCACCCAGCGTGAGGGCTTGAACGCGGAAGCAGTAAAGAAACCACCGAGAGCTCCGGTGATAGCGTAGGCTGCCATGCGGCCCTTAATGCCTCGCCCGGTCATCATGGCTTCATCGTAGGTGAATTCCTTGCCATAACGGGCATTCTGCAGCGCGTTGGAGCGGTGAACAATCCGTGTGTTGATGGCGCCCATAACGAAGGGCGCCAGCCAGACACCAAAGTCCCTGTCGAACTCCGCGCCCTTAAGGCTGGGCTGACGGGTTCTGGAGCGATGTTCCGGCGGGCAGATGGAAAACGGGTTGGCCAGTTCCTTGCGCAGCTTCGGGTCTGCGGCGGCCTCTTTGGCCACGTTCATCATGCTGGCCACGGTACCACCGGAGAACTCACCCTTGGCGACTTTGACCCGCATGCGAACGTCCTGGCAGGGTGTTCCAAATGTTACTTCCGCCTGTTCCTGCAGGAACCACACACCCATGTCCGACGGAATGGAGTCAAAGCCACAGCAATGAACGATACGGGCACCGGAGGCCTTGGCGGTTTCCTCGTAGGTTTCAACCATCTTGCGGATCCACTGGACTTCGCCGGTCAGGTCACAGTAATCCGTGCCGGTTTCCGCGCAGGTTTTCACCAGCGGTTCGCCATAAAGCGCGTAGGGCCCGACTGTCGAGATAACCACGCGGGTCTGGTCACACATGGCTTTGAGCGCACTTTCATCGCTGGCATCAGCAACGATCATGGGTAGCTCCCCCGCGCCCTTGCCAAGGCTCTGCTTCAGGGTGCCCAGTTTGCTTTCGGAACGCCCTGCGATAGCCCAGCGAACATCCTTGCCAACGCCATAGGTTTTGAACAGGTAGCTGGTCAGAATCTGGCCCACGAAACTGGTGGCACCAAATACCACGATGTCATAGGTGGTGTCGGTCTTTGTGCTCATTGGTTATCCTTGATCCGTCATTGTCCGTTATGAATTGCTGGTGCCGGAGCGAGCTGCCTTCGCGCCCATCAGTACCAGGAAAACTGCAACGCCCAGGCCCCAGAAGCCGTTGAGAATCAAGCCTCCGACCCAGGTCTGGGCAGACACCGCAAGCCCCTTGAGCGGGACGACAACCAGCATCGCAACAGCGGTTGGTCCGATGGCGCCTACTATTACATTACCCAACCAGAACTTAAAGCCATTCAGGCGCCCAAGAATGGCCCACAAAACCAGCCCCCAGAGCCCGCCGAAGAATGCCAGCGACACCACGGCAGGTACGCCCAGAGGCGGTACCGGGTTAAGGTTGAACGGTGCGGATGGCACCATGCCCACGAAATAGAACAGGGCGAACAGTCCCTGATGAAAGATCAGTGTTGCGAGAAAGCCACTGACAAACGCTTTAAACCAGATCATGTCATTATCCTTAAGCTTGTTTCCCTGGAAGTTGCAACAGAAACGTCGCACCGGCCAATCGATTCAACCGGCCAATGCTGCACACTCTGTCAGAATTAATAGACCCGAATCCCGGAGGTTACCCCATTGAACACCCTGCTTCTGGTACTGAGCCTCATACTTGCCATTGTCAGCGGCTGGCTGTTCTGGCGAGTGCGCCTTCAGCAAAAGATGATTGAAGAGGCGCTGGCTCAGAGCTATGGCCCTGATAATACACGAGATCCGGAGATCATACTTACGCTCCGGGTACGGGATCCGATTGCCCTGGCCAAAAGGGAATCCAGGTCCGCCCGCATACTGGCTGATCGTCTTCCTGTTATGGTGAAACGGCTGGTCTACCAGGAAGTGATGAAGGAACTGGAAATGGAATTGGCAGAACGGGAAATCGACGTGGAAATGAAGCTGGAATACCGGTAGGAACCACCAGGAAGCGCTATGGACACAACCACACTGATCAGCCTTTTTGCTGCAGCCACCGCTACGGGGCTCACCATCGCTGCCGTCAGACAATACTCTCGCAATAACCGTGACCTCAGGATACTCAGGTCACAACAGATTTCGGCCCACAGCCATCTCCAGAAAAACCGTATGGACCTGATGGAAACCCGCAATCGTGCCCGGTTGCTGGAGGAAACCGTCAAAAACGGAACCAGCGCGGTGGAGAAAGTGCACCGGGCCATAACCACCACAACCTTCAGCCTGATCGACCACTTCTCAACCAGTGAGGAATTGCGCGAAAACGCCCGTCGGGCACGGGAAAGCCACGACCAGACCAGCGACCGAATCTATCGCACGGTGCACACCACCAACAAGGCTCTTCATATCCTGGCGGATTCGCTGTTTTTTGGTAAGAAAGAGAAATAACTGACTGAGCGCAAACGTCCGAAAGACCAGCAATAATCCCCCTAAACCATCGCCCCCTGGGCCAGATTGGCCACGCTTTTCTCCATCCGG
>CAZFPG010000289.1:0-4624 GCA_964521055.1 uncultured Marinobacter sp. | reverse complement strand
TCCAAGGGTAATGAAATCCGCCTGCAACTGCGTCGCATGGGCGATTTCCTCTTCATTGTGACAGGACACAGCAAGTAGGTAGTCGCCAGTAATGGGGCGGACTGAAAGCTGCCTGGCTTCACGCCAGGGCAGGTGCAGCCCGCCAGCGCCGGGACACTGCTCAAGCAACGACGGCGCGCCATGCAGCATCAGCTGGGCATTGCTCGCCTGGCAGAACTGCAATGCCCAGTCCGCCAGCCGTGTATACGCCTCGTCACTCAACTCAGGTGCCCGGAGCAAGCAGATTTCAGGGCGAGCGTTTACCACACTCTTCTGAAACTGATCGAGGAGAGCCTCTTCATTTCCCGCGGCTCCGGTAATGGCGTAATGGCGAGGCAGGCGAAGTGCACGGATAATCGGCCGGTTGGCGGCAGGAAAGTCAGCGTCGCTCAGTTCGCCGGGATCGAGCCAGCGTATCTCCTGGCCTTCAAGACCTTCCGGATCCCCCTCTGCGGATGACGTTTCCCATACATCGAGAAAGACACGCTTGTCGCCGTAGTCATGACGAACCTCGATAACCGGTTCCAGGGAGCCCGGCGTAATCCGCAGCCCGGTTTCTTCACGGATCTCCCTGACCAGCGCCTGCTGAACGGATTCACCATCCTCCACCTTACCCCCCGGAAACTCCAGCAGGCCGCCCTGGTGGACATGATCCGGACGGCGGGCAATCAGCACTTTGCCATTGCGGAAAATGGCGCCCACCGCGACGTGTATTTCCCGGACAGGTTCCATGGTCAGGTGCGGTACTCGGCATTGATGGTGACATAGTCGTGGGAGAAGTCGCAGGTCCACACCCGCTCCAGGACATCGCCACGCTTCAGGTCAATGTGAATGGTAATCTCCTCGCCGTTCATAACCGCTTTGCCGCGGGACTCACTGTAGTCTTCTGCACGCCCGCCGTTACGAACGAGGCAGACATCCCCCAGCCAGATTTCCAGGGCGTTCAGGTCCAGTTCCTTCACGCCGGCCCGGCCTACAGCCGCCAGGATACGGCCCCAGTTGGGGTCGGACGCAAACAGGGCGGTCTTGACCAGGGGTGAATGAGCGACGGTGTAGGCAACGTCCAGGGCCTCCTGAACGGAGCTGGCCTGGCTGACTTCAATGGTTACGAACTTGGTGGCACCCTCGCCATCCCGGACGATGGCATGGGCCAACTCCAGGAATACCTCCTGCAGCGCGGCTCTGAGCTCCGGGAGACAGGGGCTGTCGAACGTGATTTCCGGGCCAGTGTATTGGCCGCTGGCAACCAGCATGCAGGCATCATTGGTGGAGGTGTCACCGTCAATGGTAATGCGGTTGAAGGACGTTTCTCCCAGCTCCGAAGCCAGCAAGGACAACACCTCCGGTGCGATCTTTGCGTCGGTGGCGATAAAACCAAGCATGGTCGCCATGTTGGGGCGAATCATGCCTGCGCCCTTGCTGATACCCGAGATGGACACCGTGTGACCGTCCAGCTCGATCTGGCGGCTCGCTCCTTTTGGACGGGTATCCGTGGTCATGATTCCGGATGCTGCTTCAGCCCAGTGGGACTCCGATACATCCTCCAGCGCTTTCGGCAATGCGTCCACAATCTTGCTGACAGGCAGAGGCTCGCCAATCACGCCGGTGGAAAACGGCAGTACCGCCCCGGCAGCAACGCCGGCCCGGTCTGCCAGCGCCTGGCAACAGGCCTGGGCATCTTTCATGCCCTGCTCGCCCGTTCCCGCGTTGGCATTGCCGGTATTGATCAACAGGTAACGGGGAGCAGCGCTGGCGAGATGACGACGGGTGATATGAACCGGAGCCGCACAGAACTGGTTGCGGGTAAAGATCCCCGCCACGCGGCTGCCCTCGGCCAGCTCGATAACCACCAGATCCTTTTTGCCCGGCTTTTTGATGCCGGCGCTACCGATACCCAGCTTGACGCCGGCAACCGGGAAAAATGTCGGCAAGGTTCCTGGACCAACTGCCATCTTCACTCTCCTTTTATCAACCACTACCAAACAACGAAAAACCCGCAGCCTGATGGGACCAGGGTGCGGGCCGTTATTCTACTGGTCAGTACCGGGTATCAGCTGACCTTACCGCAACACTGTTTGTATTTCTTGCCGGACCCGCAGGGACAAGGCTCGTTGCGCCCCACTTTTCTGTCCTGTCGAACGAAGGTTTCCGGGGTGCCCTGAGGCTGGGCGCCAGAGCCACCGGCGCTGTCATCCTGCTTCTGGCCTGTGGCGCTGGTCTCGTCGTGGCGCAGGCGTGCCTGGGCGAGCTCACGCTCCAGCTCTTCCTTGCGGCGGCGCTCCACTTCTTCCATCTCTTCACGGCTCTGCACGCGAACGTGGGAAAGCACCCGCACCACATCACGCTTCATGGTTTCCAGCATGGTTTCAAACAGGTTGAACGCCTCGCGCTTGTATTCCTGCTTGGGGTTCTTCTGGGCGTAGCCACGCAGGTGGATACCACGGCGCAGATGATCCATGTTCGACAGGTGTTCCTTCCACAGGGTATCGAGTACCTGCAAAAATACCTGCTTCTCGAACTTGCGCATGGGTTCGGAACCGGCAATCTCTTCCTTGGCGTCGTAGGCCGCAACAATTTCGTCCAGAATCCGTTGGCGGAGATTCTCCTCGAACAGCTTGCTGTCTTCGTCCAGCCACTTCTGAACCGGCAGACTAATGGCCAGTTCCGATTGCAGCTGGCTCTCCAGCCCCGGCACATCCCATTGTTCGGGCATGCTTTGCGGCGGGATGAATTCGCTGATCAACGAATCGACCACATCCTCACGGATGGTCTTGACCATGTCGGAGATGTCTTCGGAGGACATCACCTCGTTGCGCTGGTCGTAGATCACCGTACGCTGGTCATTGGCAACATCATCGTATTCCAGCAGGGTTTTCCGCATATCAAAGTTGCGGCCTTCCACCTTGCGCTGGGATTTCTCGATGGCGTTGGTGACCATGCGATGCTCGATGGCCTCGCCTTTCTTCATGCCCATGGCCTGCATCAGGCTCTTCACCCGGTCCGGGGCGAAGATCCGCATGAGGTTATCTTCCAGGGACAGGAAGAAGCGCGACGAGCCAGGGTCCCCCTGGCGACCGGCACGACCGCGGAGCTGATTGTCGATACGGCGGGATTCGTGACGCTCGGTACCGATGATGTGAAGGCCGCCCGCGTCCAGCACCTGATTGTGGCGCTCGGTCCACTCCGCCTTGATACGTGCAACCTCTTCTTCGGTGGGGTTATCCATACCCGCCACCTCAAACTCCCAGTTACCACCCAATACGATATCGGTACCACGGCCGGCCATGTTGGTGGCGATGGTAACGGCGCCGGGGCGACCAGCCTGGGCAATAATCTGGGCTTCGCTCTCATGCTGCTTGGCGTTGAGAATCTTGTGGTCAATCCGTGCCTTCTTGAGCAGCATGGACAGCAATTCCGACGCCTCGATGGAGGCAGTACCCACCAGAATCGGCCTGCCCTCGGCGGTCACGTCCTTGATCTCGTCAATAATGGCGTGGAACTTTTCTTCCTGGGTCAGGTAGATCAGGTCATTGTAGTCGATCCGCTGAATCGGCTTGTTGGGCGGAATGACGACAACATCAAGGCCGTAGATCTGGCGGAATTCGAAGGCTTCGGTATCGGCAGTACCGGTCATGCCGGCCAGCTTGTCATACAGACGGAAGTAGTTCTGGAAGGTGGTGGAAGCCAGGGTCTGGCTTTCCGCCTGGATACGGACCCCTTCCTTGGCCTCGATCGCCTGGTGCAGGCCTTCACTCCAGCGGCGGCCTGGCATGGTACGGCCGGTATGCTCATCCACGATAATCACCTGGTCACCCTGGACGATATAGTCCACATCTTTCTGGAACAGGTGGTGAGCCCTGAGGGCGGAGTGAATATGGTGCAACAGGCTGAGATTGGCTGCGGAATAAAGGCTCTCGCCTTCTTTCAGCAGGCCCCGTTCCAGCAACAGCTCTTCCACTCTTTCATGGCCGCCCTCGGTCAACTCTACCTGACGGGATTTCTCATCGATGGTGAAGTCACCGCTGGGTTCAGCCTCTTCCTCGCTGACTTCGCCCTGCTCAAGCCTTGGCACCAGCTCATTGATGGCCTGGTAGAGTTTGGAACTGTCTTCCGCGGCACCGGAGATAATCAGCGGTGTGCGGGCCTCGTCAATCAGGATGGAGTCCACTTCGTCCACAATGGCGAAATGCAGGCCGCGCTGCACCTTGTCTTCGGTGCTGAACGCCATGTTGTCCCGCAGGTAGTCAAAGCCGAACTCGTTGTTGGTACCGTAGGTAATGTCCGCCTGGTAGGCAGCACGCTTCTCTTCCTGGGGCTGGCCGGCAGCGACGACACCCACCTGCAGGCCAAGGAAGCGGTAGAGTTTGCCCATCCACTCGGCGTCCCGGCGGGCCAGGTAGTCGTTTACCGTCACCAGGTGGACACCTTTCCCGGTCAGCGCATTCAGGTAGACAGCCAGCGTGGCTACAAGGGTTTTACCCTCACCGGTTTTCATTTCGGAAATCCGGCCTTCGTGAAGCGTAATACCGCCGATCATCTGTACGTCGTAGTGACGCATGCCCATTACCCGCCGGCTTGCCTCCCT
>CAZFPG010000288.1:0-4634 GCA_964521055.1 uncultured Marinobacter sp. | reverse complement strand
CCAGACCTGGCAGGAAGGCCTGCGCAACTGGACAGAGCAGGAATTAAAGCGTGGGCGGAAGGGAGTTTTGGACACGGCCGTACCGGAATTCGAGCGCATCATGATTGAGACAGCACTGAAGCATACCGGCGGTCGCCGAAGGGATGCCTCTATTTTGCTGGGCTGGGGCAGGAACACACTGACGCGGAAGATCAATGAACTGGGAATGGACCATCCGGAGGGGGAGGAAGACTGAACCTTCCCCGCCCCTATCGTTCCCGCCAGTAGATCACCCGGTCATGGCCACGGTACACGCCGAAAGTGGCCAGGGCGGAGGGTTCATCCAGGGTGCCATCTTCATCAACGTCATCCTGTAACCATTCCTCCACAGCCCATGTCAGGGTATCCGTGCCCTGGGAACCATCCGGCTGCAAACTTAGCGGACCCGCTTCACCACCACTGAATGATCCGGAGTCCGCCGCCAGCGTGTGGTGTTCCGCCGGGCTGGTGATGTCATTGGTGGTCCAGAGCGTACAGCTGTCTGCCGTGTTAACCACAAATCGCGACCCGGTCCAGTACTCCAGCCGGAAGGGCATCAACAGCTCCGGGATGTTCTCGGGGCCATACACGTTGTCCATAGTCAGCCGCCCATATCGCACATCAAAATCAGCGGCGGGAGTAAACTCATAGGGCGCATTTTCACCGGTGACGCCATCCGCATCTGTTATATCGGTAACGGTGTACTTAAGATCCGGTTCAATGGGGGCTATGCGGGCTTCTGCCAATTTGTTGTAGCGAACAGTGTCTCCCGTGGCGTAACTGAACTGCAGCAGCCCCTGTTCAGCGACGGCCAGTGAGCCGGAATCGGCGTTGGCGGTTACCGCCAGCGGATCATCATCAAGATTCAGTGCCGTGGTATCCGCCACCGGAGTTGTGCGGGCGACATCTTCAGCCGAAAGCCGGCGAAAACCGTCCTCGGTGTAATTCAGAGTTCGCGTTCCCTGCACAGACAGCGGCTCTATCTCGAGGCTTGGCGCCAGCAACCACTTAATGTCCTGCCCGGTGTAGCTGAAGGGTGCCGCCACCGAACACTCTGCCACCAGCTCACCCGGGTCGACCGTTACCGCGAATCGATCGGGGTAAAAGCGACCAGTCGGAGCACTGATACCCTGGGGCACCGTCTGCCCCTGGTACCCGCCAGCAACCGGTGTTGCACGAAACTGGAAAACACCCACTTCCGAAACCCTGGCACTCACCGTTTCCGTGGCATCCACCGACCGGGTATGGGAGTAGCTCAAAGGTGTAACAATGCCATCCTCACCTCCTGAAGGCGCCCTTACGTCCGAAAACAGCGGAACAGTCAGCATGCGAAAATTGGGCGTCACCGGATTACCCACGCAGAGATCACTGTCACCATCGCTTTGCCAGCCCACTGCAGTGATGGATAGGTCAAAATCCTCACCGGCCCTGGCAAACGGCGGACAGGACGCATCCCCCGCCGCACACTCACCATCAGTGCGAACGCACAACCCCGCCGGCACGCTGACAAACTGATCCGAGCCAGGCATCACCAGGCCCTCATCCTCGGTGGCCGCGGACCCCAGGTAGCGTCCATCCAGCTGCATCCGTCCGGCGTCCGGGTAGCGCACATCCATCTCCGCGATGCCCCCTGGCCCGAACTCCAGATTGATCGTGGTTGGTGCGCCGGAGTCACCGCTCACATCCTCCCCATCAACGGACAGCGCACGGCTGACGGGCCGATTGTTTTCGTCCGGATCGACATAGGTAGACCAGAACTGAACCGGCCGCTCCACGTTCTCGAACGCCGGCACGCAGGCCTGGGTTGCATCATCCCGTCGTACTGCCCTTACTTCCACAGGCCCGGAAGACTTGTGGGATGTCAGGTCCGGAACATCGAACGCGAGCCCGGAATCAAAAAACTCAAGCACGCAGTTCGCAGCCGAAAGCCCCCCGCCCCCAGCCTGACAAAGCGTGACCGCCTGGGGGCGGGTTGATGGCTGGGAACCGATAACATCCAGGGTAACTTCCCCGGCAACGGTATTCTGCAGTGTTGCTTCACCGAACCCGCCATCAATATTGACCACATTGCCGCCTTGCCAGCCATCTGAAGGCGCAAGCGTGGCCTGGACCGGATCGGTGAATAACTGATCACAGTCCTCGTTGGCGCAGGCGCGGATGGTGACTGTTTCCGGCTGACAGGTCAGTGCCACGCCATCGTGAAGGATTTCGAAGTGGTCTACCTGGTCGCCAACGGGGTTTAACTGAAGCGCACAGAGTTGAATGTTGTCGAGTTCGTGGATATTGGTGGAACCACCCGTGGAGCCGGTCAGGGAAAGCAGGAAGTTCTCCGGTACCGCTGGTTGTCCACTCTCGTTCAACGCATTGAAAGGGCCGATCAGCTCCTGAAAGTTATTACCCGTGCCGGTCACGTCACGCTCCACTGACACGAGGGCATCACCGGCATTTCGCGCATCCACGGTAATGCGATAGCGATGGGCTGATGGGTCATTGCCGGGCTGGTCAATACCCGTAGCGAGCGTGCCTGTACCCCGGAGAAAACGGTACCCTCCTTGATAGGCGCCCCGGATTGCCACGGCATCCCGCCGAAAGCCCGGCCCACCCTGCCGGCCTTCCGTGGGATTGGAAAAGTTGCCATATTCATCAAGGCCTATACCCAGCCAGCCGCCAGCGAACCCCGGATCGCCGTTGTTACGTTGGGCATAACCCAGGGAACCGCCGAAACTTCCGGGCTGGGGTGTGATGGTGGCATCCGACAGCACCACAGCGAGGCCGTCCGCCCCACTGCCTCCGTAGGCGTAGTAATCAAATTCCAGAATGACCAGGTTATCCGCCCCGGGAATTTCCCTTTGCAGGGTTGCAGCCGTTGACTGGTTGCTGACGGCTTCTGTCATCCGCAGGCGACCATTGACGTCTGCCGGCGTGAAGCTGCCACTGGCCACTGACGTAACCCAGTCTTCAGGGCCAAGGGAGCCCCCGGTAAATTCGTCACTGAAGCAGGTAAGCTCGCCAACCACCTCGATGGTAATCTCGTCGCTCTGGTCAAACTCCCACCCCGTTCTACATCCATTGAACCGGAGGTTTCGGCAGAATTCGGATGTGTAGGACACCGTGTAGGTTCCCGGGCTGGAAAAGCTGAATGTCCTGCCGAAAGGCGAATCATCGCAGGGGCTGCTGCCGAACACCTGCTGTTCCGGAGCTCCGGCGTTGACCCAGGTATCACGCCACGCTGAGTTATTGCCCCCGACATTGGCACAATTGTCAGCCTCGACAACAAACAACACATCCTCGTCGACAGCAACAGTAACCGGCCCCGCGGGATCGCCGTTGGCAGAGAGGGTGACAGCTGCATTGGCGGCGAACGGTAACCCGACACTGACAAGTAGAACGACCAGGTATCTCATCGCACTCGTACCTCTATCTCCCGAGTCGACTGGTCAGCCCCGGCGCCACACTGGCCGGTACTGGTAATGCTAAACACCGTGTTGCCACCGGAACCGCCAATATCCGCGGTTACCGACTCACAGACCATGGCTGCGCTGCAGCTCTGAAGCCCGTCGGCATCATCAAACTCCAGCGGGCTATTGATACCGTCACAGCTATCCGCCTCCAGCACATCCCGAACAGCCACCTGGGCTCCACTTTCAGCTGCAAGGAAGGCCCGCTGGGACTGAATCTGAAGGCTGATGGAATCGCCACTGCCCTGCTGGAGCTGGGACATGCCAAGCACCAGGAACGACAGTACCGTCACGATAAACAACGCAACAGGCAAGCCAGCACCAGACTGATTCTTCAGTGGTCGATCAGGGCACATTGCGGATCTGTACCTCCTGGCTGATAGCGGTGGATTCGCCGGTTCCGTCGTCTTCAAGAACAAAACTGAACGACACCACGGCGCCACGCTGCAGGGTTGGGGGTGTCACCTCGAAGACCAGGGAATCATCTTCCAGGGTTGCCGCAAGCACCTCCCGCCCCGGAAAGCCTGACGGCAGGCCAGACGCAACGGCTGTATTGATGCCGTAATTGCTGTAGCGGTATAGCCACTGCCCTGACTGACAAAGGGCAACCGGTTCACCAGTCACATAGAAACGCCTTTCCGGCGACTTTGCTGAGAACCGGTGAGTGGCTCCCCCATCAAATGTGACCGTTACCGGAGGAGAACCTGCCGGCAAGCTGGCCGGCGGCGACACCGGCCCCGGGTTGCTGAGGTCATAGACATCACTGCCGTAGCCGTAGACGACAATCCTTCCCGCAGCAGATTGCCCGCCAGCCAAGGGCACCGCCTCAAACGAAGACGGCGAGCTGCCCTTGGGCAGATCCAGATAGTTGGAGGCCGCACGGATGGGCATCCACTCGATGCAGAATCCGTCTGCACTTGCCCGTATGGAGGTAGGCAGCGCCGCCCTCAGGCTTCGGGTTATGTGTTCGCTGATAACCACGCCGGAAAGTGCCCTTTGCTGGCGTGAACTTACATCAATGGCCCCACGGGTGGACAGGGCAACAAACTGCACGGAAATCGTTGCCACGATGGCCAGCAACACTATGACGATAATCAGCTCAACCAGGGTAAAGCCCGCCGCGCGACGCATCAGAAATTGGCCCTGTAGGCTGAAAAC
>CAZFPG010000287.1:0-4636 GCA_964521055.1 uncultured Marinobacter sp. | reverse complement strand
CCGATACAAAAACTACTGAAGATCTTACCCAGCAAATCATCCGGTGTCATCGCACCGGTAATTTCTCCAAGGGCATCCTGGGCGGCTCGCAGGTCTTCTGCCAGTAACTCACCAGCACCGAAACCCTGTAACTGCTCTTCCCCCTGCCGCATAAAGGCCAGCGCCCGTTCCAGGGCGTCCAGGTGGCGGCGGCGGGCAATAAAACCTCCCTCTGTGGTGCTGGCAAATCCCATGCACTGCTTCAGGTGATCCCGCAGAACTTCCAGCCCATCGGCAGAGCGGGCAGCAATGCGAATAACCGGTGCCAGCTCTTCCTGTGGTTGTTCGATACCAACGGGTTCACCGGTCAGGTCCACTTTGTTACGAATAACAGTCAGGGGGGCTCCCTGTGGCAGCTGGTCGATAAAATCCGGCCATAAACGATGCGGTTCGGTTTCCGGGGTGGTGGTGGCATCCACCATCAGCAGGATACGGTCGGCCTGTCGGATTTCCTCCCAGGCCCGGGCAATGCCGATCTGTTCCACTTCATCGGGGCTGTCCCGCAGGCCGGCGGTATCGATGATGTGCAGGGGCATGCCATCAATGTGGATATGTTCCCGCAGCACATCCCGGGTAGTACCCTCAACGGCGGTCACTATGGCTGCTTCGCGACCGGCCAGGGCATTGAGCAGACTGGATTTTCCGGCGTTGGGCCGGCCGGCAATGACCACTTTCATGCCATCCCTGAGAATTGTTCCTTGCTGGGCCTCCGCAAGAATAACGTCCAGATCCGCCATGATCGCCTGGAGATCGTTGGCAACTTTGCCATCCGCCAGGAAATCAATTTCCTCCTCGGGAAAATCAATGGCGGCTTCGACATAGATCCGCAGATGGGTAACCGCTTCCACGAGGGCATCAATCCGGCGGGAAAACACGCCCTGTAAAGACCGGACCGCGCAACGGGCTGCCTGCTCGGAACTGCTTTCGATCAGGTCGGCAATGGCTTCTGCCTGGGTAAGATCCAGCTTGTCGTTGAGAAAGGCCCTTTCGGAAAACTCACCGGGGCGGGCCAGGCGGGCTCCCAGCTCGCAGACGGTCCTTAATAACAGATCCAGGATAACGGTGCCGCCGTGGCCCTGTAGCTCGAGTACGTCCTCGCCGGTGAAGGAATGGGGATTGGGGAAAAACAGCCCGATGCCTTCGTCGATCAGCTCGCCGTTGGTATCCAGAAAAGGGCCATAGTGGGCGTACCGGGGTTTTGGTCTGAATCCCAGCATCTGCTGGGCAATGGCGGCTGCATCCGGGCCGGATACCCGCACGATACCCACACCGGACTGACCCGGTGCAGTGGCTATGGCTGCGATGGTATCGGTGGCATTGAACATATTATAGTCCCCTGAAACAGCAGAGGCTCCCGGAAGGAGCCTCTGTGACTACTGGTTCTGATCGTGCCCGATCAGCTCTTCTTGGTGGCCATTTCCCCTTCAATCTTGCGGGTAATGTACCACTGCTGGCTGATGGACAGGATGTTGTTAACCAGCCAGTACAGTACCAGACCAGCCGGGAACCAGAGGAAGAACACCGTGAACACCAGCGGCATCATCTTCATGATCTTGGCCTGCATGGGGTCCGGAGGCGTCGGGTTGAGGCTCATCTGCAGCATCATGCTGGCACCCATAAGGATGGGGAGGATGAAGTAGGGGTCCATTACCGACAGATCCTGGATCCATAGCATGAAGGGGGCATGGCGCAGCTGCACGCTTTCGAACAGAACCCAGTACAGGGAAATGAACACCGGCATCTGTACCAGTATTGGCAGACAGCCGCCCAGGGGATTGATTTTCTCCCGCTTGTACAGCGCCATCATTTCCTGGGACATTCGTTGGCGATCATCGCCGTAGAGTTCTTTCAGTCGGGTCAGTTGCGGAGCGACCGCACGCATTCTGGCCATGGACCGGTAACTGGTAGCCGAGAGCTTGAAGAACACAGCCTTTACGAGAACCGTCAGCAGGATAATGGCCACGCCCCAGTTGCCAACCAGACCATAGAACCAGTCCAGAATGATAAACAGCGGCAGGGCGATAAAGAACAGGAAGCCGAAATCGACTGTGCGGTCCAGGTTCGGAGCCACTTTTTCCAGGCGTTCAATGATCTTGGGTCCGATATAGGCCCGGGCAGAGACTTCTGCGGTTTCTCCAGGCTGGACCTGTGTGGCGGGATACACAAACCCCATCACATGAAGCGGGCCGCGCTGAGTGGACTGGAACTGGGCCGGTTGGTCCCGTTCCGGAATCCACGCAGACAGGAAGTAATGCTGGAGAAAAGCCAGCCAGCCATTGGTAACAGACTGGTTGACCGGATCTTCAGACAGGTCATCGAAATCGTATTTTTCGTAAGGGTCTTCCGGAGTGCTGACAACCATCCCCAGGAATGCCCTGATGCCGAGGCTGTTCTGGGCCGTGGGATCGGGAGCCTGGTCCCTGACGATCTTGCCGGTCATGTTGGCCTGCCAGACATCGTCGGACTGGTTATTGATCAGGTAGCGAACATCGATTTCGTAACTGTCACGGGCGAAACGGTATTGCTTGGTGACTTCGACGTTGTTGTCAGTGGTGTAGGTCAGATCAACCGTCAGTGAGTTTTCACCTTCCTGCAGCTCGTATTCGGTTGCCGAAGTATCGTAGACCGGAGCACTGCCGTTACGTTTACTGTCTATGCCATCACGGCCGATCAGGCCGCTTTCCATGATGTAGGTGCGTTTCTGGGTGTTGGTCAGGAGCCGCAGGGATTCCTCACTGTCCAGGGAACGGTCGTACTGGAGCAGGGAGCTTTCAATGAGGTTGCCACCCACGCGATCAATTTTCAGTTGATAGACATCGGTACGAACGGTAATCAGCTGATCACTGACATCCACTGAGCCGTTTTCAGTACTTCCAATGGCCTGGCTGTCGCCTTCGGGAGTGGTAAATTCTTCATTGGAGGATTCAGACCCGCCTTCAGAGTCCTCCGGTAGTGTCATGTTATCGGCATCACCGGATTGAGCACTGGAACGGGTCTGCTCGACAACCTGTTGCGTTTGCGGCTGGTTATAGTCTTCGTTCCAGGCAAGCACCATCATGTAGCTGACAATGGCCAGGCCGGCAAATAATACAATGCGTTGAATATCCATAAACTTACTGTTTGGTCTGGTTAGTGTTATGGGTTTGGCTGGCCGGCCCGCAGCAGGTGGTAGGCATAACCTCACCGCAGACTTCAGTGCCCGGAACGGGATCATACCCGCCTTTTGCCCACGGATGACACCTCAGAAGACGTTTCACCGCAAGAAAAAGACCTTTTACAGCGCCATGGGTAGTAATGGCTTCGATGGCATATTGTGAACAGGTTGGGTAGTGACGGCAGTGACTGGCCATCATCGGGCTTATCGCATACTGGTAGACACGGATGGGCAGGAGCAACAGTTTGCGCATTAACCCGTTCCTTTGCCGGTACCGGAATGTTCCGATGTTGAGGATTTCTGAAGCTGGCGGTTTTTCTTTCTGAGACGCGACCAGAGCTCCGTCAGGGTAGCATTGAGCGTTGGATTATCAAGCTCTGTCAGTCCTCGACGCCCGAGCACCACAATATCCAGGGCAGGGTAATCTGTCTGGTGTCTGAAGGTTTCCCGAACCCGGCGTTTGACGCGATTGCGTTGCACGGCAAGTTTGAGATTTTTCCTGGAAAACACCAAGCCGATCCTGGCGTGTCCCAGGGTATTGGGTGTCGCCAGGATCAGAAAATTCCGGTGCGGAACCCTGATTTGAACGTCATCGAAGACTTTGCCGTAATCACCAGGCTTGAGCAGCCGGGATGATTTGGGAAGGGTCAAAGCCTTCATCAGGCGACCAGTGTCTTACGCAGACAGACGGGCACGGCCCTTGGCACGACGGCGGGAGATAACCTTACGGCCGTTGGCAGTTGCCATGCGGGCACGGAAACCGTGAACGCGCTTACGCTTCAGTACGCTTGGTTGAAACGTTCTTTTCATGGTGTCGATCTCACATTACGGGTATTGGAAATTCAATGATTGGCTGGAAAATGATCAGCCAAAACAGGAGCGGCATTCTATGCAATGTGGCAAAGGAATTCAATGCTTATCGCTTGTGCCGGTGAGTTGTCTTGGCCAGGCATTGTCAGTTCCGCTGAGTAATAGATTCAGTAGGTCTTTTTTAATCTCTTTAAGGATTATTATTACTGTTATTAGGCAGGCGGTTTTCTGTGGATAACGCTGGAATTGTCCGAAACAATAGTCTGTTGGGAGCATTATAAGGTGGTTGACAAGTGCCACTGAGGCCTGTGCATAACCGAGGCAGGAAATGTGGATAACACGGTAGGTGGTTATTGGGGTGAGTTATCCACTGAAGATCTGAGGTTTGTGCACAGGGTTGGGGGCAGGTTGCGAACATGGGCCTGTGGGTAACTTCAAAGGAGAGAATTTTCTGTACACAAGCCTGTAGGTAAGTCTGTAAAAAATTGAAATTAAACAATTTAAATTTCCACAGGCTGTTTATTAAATGCGTTTGACCCTTTCACTTGAGGGGTGCTCAGGTTAGAATCCTTGGTCATCTCTTTCGTCGGGTCATGGAGATCCGTTACGAGTAATTTCTGAGGCATCGGAGGC
>CAZFPG010000286.1:0-4653 GCA_964521055.1 uncultured Marinobacter sp. | reverse complement strand
AGGTGCGTGAAGACAGCTCCCTGTTCGGAGAGCAGAATACCCTCAACTCGGAGCTTTCGCGGCTGGATAACCTGATAGGGGGCGAGTCCACCGGGTTAAGCAATGCACTCAATAACTTCTTTGCCAGCCTGCAGAACGCCGCGGAAGACCCCGCTTCGCTGCCCCAGAGACAGCTGGTTCTGAGCGAAGCGCAGCAGGTGGTCAACCGGTTTGAAGCTCTGAACCAGGAGTTCATCCAACAGCGCGAATCGGTCAAGACCCAGATGCAGCAGGGAGCAAAAGACGCCAACACACTGCTCAAAAGCATTGCGGAACTGAACAACGCCATTTCGGAGTCACCCGGGCTGGCCCAGGGGCGGGAGCCCAATGAGCTGCTGGACAAACGGGACGAAAAGCTCCGTGAGCTGTCTGAACTGGTCAACATCCGTGTGAGCCAGGCCGAAGGCAGCCAGGTGAATGTTTCCCTGAAAAACGGCCAGTCCCTGGTGGTCGGGTCCGAGGCTGCCCAGCTTGGTACCCGCACGAATTCCGAAGATCCCACATCGCTGGAGTTTATCCTGACCACCGGGGGCCGGACCCTCAATGTGGACGAACAGATCAATGGTGGGAAACTCGGAGGGCTGCGGCGTTTTGAGTCCGAGGGTCTGCAGCCTGCGTTCGATGAACTGGGCCGCGTAGCCATAGCACTGTCCGACACCATAAACCAGCAGCATGAAATCGGGATGGACCTTGAGGGTGAGCTGGGTGGACTGTTTTTCAGTGATATCAACTCGGAAGCTGCGGAGCGGGGCCGGGTCGTGGCCAATGCCAACAACGCAGCCCCGGGGGATGCCCAATTGGCGGTAGAGATTGTGGACAGCGCTGCGCTACCCGCCGGTAGCTGGTCACTTCAGTTTGGTGGCGACGGCCGCAACTTCGAGCTGGTGGACCGGGCCACCGGCAAGGTAGTCAATCAGGGCCGGCTACCGGACCCGGTGCAGTCAGAGATTTCCATGCCCGGGTTCAATATTCGCGTGGAAGGCGGCACCTTTAACGCGGGCGACAAGTTCCTGATCCAACCAACACGGCAGGCGGCTGCCAATATCGAACTGAAAGTGGATCGGGAAGAGGACCTGGCCTTTGCCAGCCCGGTAAGGGCAGAGGGGGCTGACGGGAACACCGGCAATGGCACAATCAATCAGGGCAAGATGCTTAATGTGCGGGATCCGTTTACCAACTCACTGCTGACGAATTTCCGCCAGGATGGCCAGCTTGATCCGCCACTGGATATCCGTTTCCGTGAGGACGCCGGCGAACTGGTTTACGACATTGTCGACGCCAATACCAATACCGTGCTGCAGGCCGGCGACGCGGGTGCCACTCCGCCCGTGAATGTGTTCGAGCCGGGGGTGTCGAACAAGCTGTTTACCGAGGATCCCCGTTCCCCCGATTACTTTGGTTTCCAGTTCGAGATATCAGGGAACCCGAGAGTGGGCGACTCTTTCAGCATTGACTACAACACTAACGGCGTGTCGGATAACCGTAACGCCGAATTCCTGGCTGCGCTTGGTACAAAGAACACCCTCAACAACGGCAGCCAGAGCTTTGCCGAAGGCTACGCAGGCCTGGTTGAGGATATTGGCGTGAAAACCCGCCAGAGCCAGTTGGACAAGGACGCTGGTGAAACCCTTCTGGAGCAGTCCACCAACCAGCGGGAATCGGTTTCCGGCGTGAACCTGGACGAAGAAGCCGGCAGGCTGATCCAGTACCAGGCCGCCTATAACGCCTCTGCCCAGGTAATGAGTGTGGCGCAGGATTTGTTCAATACCCTGTTACAGAGTTTCCGGTAACGGTGTGAGGTGATGTGACATGATCAGAATTTCATCACAACAGATATTTTCCGGTGGTATCAACCGGCTCCAGGATCTGAATAGCAGCCTGAACCAGACCCAGGAGCAGATTTCCACCGGCAAGCGGGTCAACCGGCCGTCGGACGATCCCGTTGCGGCTGCCCGTATTCTCAAGCTCGATCAGGAGCTTTCGCGCATTGAAACCTACAAGCGTAACGCCGGCCTGGCTGAAAACCGCCTGCAACAGGAAGAAAGCACGCTGGGAGACTCCGTGGATATCATTCAGCGGGTGCGTGAACTCACGGTTCAGGCGGGCAGCGGCTCGCTGTCCGCGAATGACCGCAAGTCGATTGCCTCCGAGATCAAGGAGCGGTTGGGGCAACTGGCGAATATTACCAATACAAAGGACGCCTCCGGTGAATACATATTCAGCGGGTTTCAGGGGTCTACGGCGCCATACGCAAAAGATGACTCAGGGCGTTGGGTGTATCAGGGTGATGAGGGCCAGCGAGTGCTGGAGATTGATGACGGGGTAACCGTACCGATCAGCGATCACGGTAAGGGAATTTTCTCATCCATTCCCGCCACCACGTTTGCAGAAGGTGACCCCGCCAACGCGGCTGATGCGAGGATTGACGGTGTTACGGTTGTGGATAACGGAGCATTCTCCACGGTATCTCCGGACGACATCACCATTACCGTTGACACCACCGCCGGCACCGTCAGTGCGGTGAACAGCCGCACGGGCGATCCCCTGACCGTTACGCCGGCAACCTACACCAGCGGCGAAACGTTTGAAGTCGCCGGGGTTCAGGCAACCATCACCGATGCCGGGGATGGTGACGAGTTCACCATACGGGCCGGGGAAAAACAGTCGGTCTTCGCCACGTTCGAGAATCTCATTGAAGGGCTGGATACCATCGACAAGAGTTCTCCGGCTGGTCAGGCCGCCTACGATGACCTGATCGCCGCATCCCTGCAGAATCTGGACAATGCCCAGGAAAGCGTCGTCAATAAGCAGACTGAGCTTGGTGGCCGCCTGAATGCGGTGGAATCCACCAGGGCTTTCCTGGAGGACTCGTCGGTTTACAGCGAGGAGATCCGCTCGGAACTGCGGGACGTGGACTATGCCGAGGCCATCAGCAACCTGAGCTTCCAGAGCTTCGTGTTGCAGGCGGCCCAGCAGTCGTTTGCCCAGGTTTCCCGGCTTTCATTGTTTGATCGCCTGTAAAATCGCCACCGCGTCGTCGCTTCCACGGCGGCGCTATATTGCTTTCATAATCAACCTCAGTATAATCCCCCACACTCTCCGATGGCGGCGTGGTGAAATTGGTAGACACGACGGATTCAAAATCCGTTGGGGTAAAACCCGTGGCGGTTCGAGTCCGCCCGCCGCTACCACTTACAAGCCGCTCAACGCGGTGATTTGAACAGTCCATTCAATGAACGTCTCCGATTTTTACTTTGATCTGCCGGATGAGCTGATCGCCCGGTATCCACTCAAAGAACGCAGTGCGTCACGCCTGCTCAGCCTTGATGGCCTTTCGGGTGCTGTTTCCCATCGACAGTTTGCAGACCTGCCGGATCTCCTGCAGCCTGGCGACCTGCTGGTTTTCAATAACACACGGGTGATACCGGCCCGGTTATTCGCAAAAAAGGAGACCGGGGGCCAGGTTGAAGTGCTGGTGGAGCGGCTGCTTGGAGAGCATGAATTACTTGCCCATGTGAAAGCATCCAAAGCGTTGAAGCCGGGGCAGCGAATCATTCTGGAAGACGGAACTCCCATGCTGATGAAACAGCGGGAGGAGGCACTGTTTCATCTGGTGGGCGAAAGCAGTGAGCCGCTGCTGGAGCTCCTCGAACGCATCGGCCACATGCCATTGCCCCCCTATGTGGACCGCCCTGACGAATTCAGTGACAGGGAACGCTATCAGACCGTCTACGCCAGGGAGGCCGGTGCAGTGGCAGCCCCCACTGCGGGATTGCATTTTGATGACCGGATATTCGCGGAGCTTGAGTCCCGGGGCGTCGAGAGCACGTTTGTAACGCTGCATGTGGGGGCCGGTACGTTCCAGCCGGTGCGCGTCGACCAGATTGAAAACCATGTGATGCACAGCGAAGTGGCCCATGTACCCCAGGCGACTGTCGATGCCGTTAATGCGGCCCGTGCCCGTGGCGGGCGAGTTGTTGCCGTGGGGACAACATCGGTACGTTCGCTGGAGTCGGCCAGCCGCGGCGGAGTGCTGAGGCCGTTCAAGGGCGAAACGGATATCTTTATCTACCCCGGTTATCGCTTCCAGACCGTCGATGCCATGGTGACCAACTTTCACCTGCCGGAGTCAACGCTGATCATGCTGGTCAGCGCCTTTGCAGGCTATCAGAATGTGATGGCCGCCTACCGGGAAGCCGTTGCTGAGCGTTATCGTTTTTTCAGTTACGGCGATGCCATGTTTATCGCAGGGCAGGAGCCCAGCCTGGGTGCCCTTAAATCCTATACCCGGGAAGGGCAGCCGGAATCCGGAGAGCAATCATGACGGACCAGTGTTTTATGTCGTTTGAAAAGCTGGGGGAGGATGGCCGTGCACGGCGTGGGCGGCTGACCTTTCCCCGGGGTACGGTGGAAACCCCGGCCTTCATGCCCGTGGGCACCTATGGCACGGTCAAGGGCATGCTGCCCAGGGATATCAAGGATGTTGGCGCGGAGATCATCCTCGGCAATACCTTTCACCTGATGTTGCGGCCGGGCACTGACGTGGTGAAGGCCCATGGAGACCTGCACGACTTTACCCAGTGGCACGGCCCGATTCTGACCGACTCCGGTGGC
>CAZFPG010000285.1:0-4660 GCA_964521055.1 uncultured Marinobacter sp. | reverse complement strand
GGCGCCCAATTGTTCGAGGCCATCGGTCTGGCGGATGAGGTGGTGGATCTGTGCTTCAAGGGTGTTCCCAGCCGCATCCAGGGTGCCGGCTTCTTTGATTTCCAGCAGGATCAAGAGCAACTGGCGTCTGTTGCCTGGAAGCATCGCAAGCCGATTTCCCAGGGTGGCCTGCTGAAGTATGTGCACGGCCAGGAATACCACGCCTTCAATCCGGATGTGATTGCCAGGCTGCAGGAAGCCGTTACCAGCGGGGATTATGGGCAGTACATGGAATACGCAGGGCTGGTGAACGAGCGCCCGGTATCCACACTGCGGGATCTGCTTGGTTTCCGTAAAGACATCAAGGCCATTGACCTGTCGGAAGTCGAGCCGGTTGAGAATATCTTCCCGCGCTTCGATTCTGCGGCGATGTCCCTGGGCGCGCTGTCTCCTGAGGCCCATGAGGCCCTTGCAGTGGCTATGAACACTCTCGGAGGCCGCTCCAACTCCGGGGAGGGGGGCGAAGATCCTGCCCGCTACGGCACCGAGAAGCGTTCCAAAATCAAGCAGGTGGCTTCCGGCCGTTTCGGTGTGACTGCGGAATATCTGCGCAGTGCCGATGTCATGCAGATCAAAGTGGCCCAGGGGGCCAAGCCCGGCGAAGGTGGCCAACTGCCAGGTGGTAAGGTTAATGACCTGATCGCGCGTCTGCGCTATTCAGTGCCCGGCGTGACCTTGATTTCGCCGCCACCGCACCACGATATCTATTCAATCGAGGACCTGGCGCAACTGATCTTTGACCTCAAGCAGGTCAATCCGAACGCCCTGGTGTCCGTGAAGCTGGTTTCCGAGCCTGGCGTCGGCACCATCGCTGCTGGTGTCGCCAAGGCCTATGCGGACCTGATTACCGTTTCCGGTTATGACGGTGGCACTGCGGCAAGCCCACTGACCTCCATCCGTTATGCCGGTTCCCCCTGGGAACTTGGTCTGAGCGAAACCCAGCAGGCACTGCGGGCGAACGACCTGCGCGGCAAGATCCGCCTGCAAACGGATGGCGGTATCAAAACCGGCCTGGATGTGGTGAAAGGCGCGATTCTGGGTGCCGAAAGCTTTGGCTTTGGTACCACGCCAATGGTGGCGCTGGGCTGCAAGTACCTGCGGATCTGTCACCTCAACAACTGTGCCACCGGTGTTGCAACCCAGAACGAGCACCTGCGGGAGGAGCACTTCAAGGGCACCGTGGAAATGGCCATGAACTTCTTCCGCTTTGTCGCGGAGGAAACCCGCGAGTGGCTGGCGAAACTGGGTGTGCGTAGCCTGGAGGAGCTGGTAGGCCGTGTTGACCTGCTGGAGCGCCTGCCGGGTGATACCCCGCGCCAGAAGAAGCTGGATCTCACGCGCCTGCTGTCCAATGACCATATTCCTGCGGACAAGCCCAACACCTGTCAGGTGGAGCGTAACCATCCGTTTGATGAAGGTAAGCTGGCTGAGCAGATGGTTAAAGACACTGCCGACGCGATAGCAGCCAAGGCCGGTGGGACCTGGTCTTACCGGGTCACTAACTGCGATCGTTCGATTGGTGCCCGCCTCTCGGGTGAGATTGCGCAGTTGCATGGCAATCAGGGCATGGTGTCAGCCCCGATTACCCTTGAATTGACCGGCACCGCCGGCCAGAGCTTCGGGGTCTGGAACGTTGGAGGCCTCAACCTGCTTCTGGAAGGGGATGCCAACGATTACGTGGGTAAAGGCATGACCGGCGGCAAACTGGTAATCCGCCCGCCCTCTGGCAGCGCCTTCAAATCCCAGGAAACCTCGATTGTCGGCAACACCTGCCTGTACGGTGCAACCGGCGGCAAGTTGTTCGCCGCCGGTACGGCCGGCGAGCGTTTTGGGGTGCGGAACTCTGGCGCCCACGCTGTCGTGGAGGGTACTGGTGACCACTGCTGTGAGTACATGACAGGTGGTCTCATAACCGTCCTGGGCAGCACTGGCCACAACTTCGGTGCCGGTATGACTGGCGGCTTCGCTTACGTGCTCGACCTGAACAACACCTTCGTGGACAAGTACAACCACGAACTGGTGGAAATTCAGCGGATCTCCAGTGAGGATATGGAGTCCTACCGGAATCACCTCCGTGGGGTTGTGCGGGAGCATATCTCCGAAACCGCGAGCGAATGGGCAGAGCATATTCTTGACAATTTCGACGACTATATCGGCCGCTTCTGGCTGGTCAAGCCGAAGGCAGCAAACCTTCGCAGTCTGTTGGCCAGTACCCGGGCGCGTCCCGAGTAAGGCCGGTTGGAACAGGGTTGGGGCGTTGCTGGTATGGTAACGCTCGTGTCGAAATTGAGTCTGATGAGAGCTTCATAATGAAAGAACGACTGAGTAACGACTTCCAGTTTGTCGAAGTAGGGCGTGTTGACCCGAAGAAAGTACCGGCAAAGAAGCGCAAGAAAGAGTTTGGTGAAATCTATCATCAGTTCACACAGGATCAGGCGGCCTCGCAGTCACATCGTTGTCTGGAGTGCGGCAATCCCTATTGTGAATGGAAGTGTCCGGTACACAACTATATCCCCAACTGGCTGAAGCTGGTCTCCGAGGGCAACATCATGAAAGCGGTGGAGTTGTGTCATCAGACCAACTCGCTGCCTGAGGTCTGTGGCCGGGTCTGCCCCCAGGATCGTCTGTGCGAAGGGGCCTGTACCCTTAACGACGGCTATGGCGCAGTCACCATCGGGTCTGTCGAAAAGTATATTACCGACACAGCATTCGCGTTGGGCTGGAAGCCCGACATGTCTGCTGTGAAGTGGACAGACAAAAAAGTAGCGGTGATTGGTGCGGGGCCGGCCGGCCTTGGCTGTGCCGACGTGCTGGTCCGCAATGGCGTCAAGCCTGTGGTTTTTGATATCTACCCGGAAATCGGTGGCCTGCTGACCTTTGGTATTCCCGAATTCAAGCTTGAAAAGTCGGTGATGAGCCGTCGTCGTAAGGTATTTGAGGAAATGGGCGTGGAATTCCGCCTGTCCACGGAGGTGGGCAAGGATGTGGCGATGGCTGACATTCTCGAAGAATACGACGCCGTATTCATGGGTATGGGCACCTACACCTACATGAAGGGCGGTTTCCCGGGGGAGGATCTGCCGGGCGTTCACGACGCCTTGCCGTTCCTGGTGTCCAACGTAAACCGCCGCCTGGGGTTCGAGAACGACACCGAAGATTTCATCGACATGAAAGGCAAGCGTGTCGTGGTTCTCGGTGGTGGTGATACCGCCATGGACTGCAACCGCACCTCCATTCGCCAGCAGGCAGCAAGCGTTACCTGCGCGTACCGTCGTGATGAGCAGAACATGCCGGGCTCACGCCGTGAAGTGGCCAATGCCAAGGAAGAGGGCGTGAAATTCATGTTCAACCGTCAGCCCATTGCCATCATTGGTGAGGACCGGGTTGAAGGTGTGAAGGTGGTTCAGACCCGTCTTGGCGAACCCGACGAGAATGGTCGCCGCCGTCCGGAAGTGGTCGCTGGCAGTGAGGAAGTCATCCCTGCAGACGCCGTGCTGGTGGCCTTCGGCTTCCGCCCGAGCCCGGCTGACTGGTTTGAGGCGCAGAAGGTGGACACCGACGACTCTGGCCGTGTTGCTGCGCCCGAGGAAGCAGAGTTCGGTTTCCAGACCAGCAATCCCAAGATCTTTGCCGGTGGCGACATGGTCCGCGGCTCGGATCTGGTCGTAACGGCTATCTGGGAAGGTCGCCAGGCAGCGGAAGGTATCATGGATTACCTCGATATCTGATCGCCCCGGTATTTGACCCGGATCAGAAGGGCGGCTTGCTGATAGTGAGCCGCCCTTTTTTATTGCCACAAACCGGGTATCATTGCCCTCCAAAACTTTTACAGACAGCAGACTGGGAATGCTATGACCGAGCTGAAAAATGACCGTTTCCTGCGTGCGCTGATGCGTCAGCCAGTAGATCGCACACCGGTGTGGATGATGCGTCAGGCCGGCCGATACCTGCCGGAATACCGCGCAACCCGTGCCAGGGCCGGGGATTTTCTCAGTCTCTGCAAGAACACACCGCTGGCCTGTGAGGTTACCCTGCAGCCTCTGGAACGTTTTCCGCTGGACGCTGCCATCCTGTTCTCGGATATCCTTACCATCCCGGATGCCCTGGGGCTGGGCCTTTACTTCGAAACCGGAGAAGGCCCGAAATTCCGCAACACTATCCGGTCCGCAGCCGATGTGGCCGCGCTACCGAAGATCAATGCGGAAGTGGACCTGGACTACGTGATGAATGCGGTTTCCACCATCCGCGGCGCGCTCAATGGCAGTGTTCCTCTGATTGGCTTCTCCGGCAGTCCCTGGACCCTGGCTACCTATATGATCGAAGGTGGTTCCTCCAAGGATTTCCGTGAAGCCAAGAAACTGATGTACGGCCAGCCGGAGGTAATGCACCAGCTACTGGACCACCTGGCGGATTCGGTGATTGATTACCTGAACGGCCAGATTCGCGCCGGCGCCCAGGCCGTGCAGATTTTCGACACCTGGGGCGGCGTATTGAGCAGTTGGGCGTATCAGGACTTCTCCCTCAATTACATGAAGAAAATCGTTGCCGGCCTGATCCGCGAGAACGACGGGCGCCATGTGCCGGTGATCCTGTTCACCAAGAACGGCGGCCAGTGGCTGGA
>CAZFPG010000284.1:0-4667 GCA_964521055.1 uncultured Marinobacter sp. | reverse complement strand
CCAGAAGCCAACTATCTTGTCTGGATTGACCTGGAAATGACCGGGCTGGACCCGGAAAAAGAACGCATTATCGAGATAGCGACCATCGTTACGGATTCTGAATTGAACACCATTGAAGAGGGGCCGGTAATTGCCGTGCACCAGTCCGACAAGCTGCTCAGCGACATGGACGAGTGGTGTACCCGCACCCATGGTGAAAGCGGGCTGACCCAGCGAGTTAAGGATAGCAAGTTCAGTGAAATCGACGCTGAACAGAAAACCTTGGAATTCCTTCAGCGTTATCTCGAGCCGGGCCAGTCACCCCTGTGTGGCAACAGCATCGGGCAAGATCGCCGGTTCCTGGTGAAGTATATGCCGGAGCTTGAAGCCTTTTTCCACTACCGTAATCTGGATGTAAGTACGATCAAAGAGCTGGCGCGGCGCTGGCGACCGGATGTGCTGGATGGGGTGAAGAAGAAGGGCAGTCACTTGGCGCTGGACGATATCCGGGACTCCATCAACGAACTTCGCCACTATCGGGAAACCTTCTTCAAGCTATAGGCCGTGCCGGCGCAGGGCCCATTGCACGTGTTCCCGAACCATGTCCGACGGGTGATTGGCTCTCTGCTTGAGGGCCTCGATCACTGGAATGGTTGAAGGCGCATTGCCGAGGCCCACTGCCAGGTTCCGCAGCCAGCCTTCGTAGCCGGTGCGGCGGATTGCGGAGCCTTCGGTGCGTTTCAGGAATTCTTCTTCCGTCCACAGGAACAGGGTGGCCAGCTCGCTGTTGTCCAGGCCATGGCGGGGCTGGAAATCTTTCTCCGCGGTGGGCTTGCTGAACTTGTTCCAGGGACAGACCAGCTGGCAGTCGTCACAACCAAAGACGCGGTTGCCCATCTTTGATCGCAGGTGCTCCGGAATGCTGCCCTTCAACTCAATCGTGAGGTAGCTGATGCATTTACGGGCATCCAGCTTGTGGGGGCCTTCGAAGGCGTCCGTGGGGCAGATGTCCAGGCAGGCCGCGCAGGTGCCGCAGTGTTCTTTTTCAAACGGTTCATCCAGCGGTAGCGGGGCACTGGTGAATATTTCCCCCAGGAAGAAGAATGACCCTGCTTTCGGATGAATCAGCATATTGTTCTTGCCGATCCAGCCCAGCCCGGCGCGTTGAGCCAGTGCGCGTTCAAGGACCGGGGCGCTGTCCACGAAAGCCCGGTAATCGTAGCCTGCCACGGCTTCGTCAACCCGCTTTGCCAGGCTTGCCAGGCGTTTGCGCATCAGCTTGTGGTAGTCGCGCCCTACGGCATAGCGGGTTACATAGGCCTTTTCCCGGTTAGTGAGTACCCGCCCCGGGTTGTCCGGCGCAGGCAGGTAATCCAGCCGAACGGAAATCA
Source organism: uncultured Marinobacter sp. (assembly GCA_964521055.1). Taxonomy (GTDB): domain Bacteria; phylum Pseudomonadota; class Gammaproteobacteria; order Pseudomonadales; family Oleiphilaceae; genus Marinobacter. The sequence continues at coordinate 3,297 of CAZFPG010000284.1, read as the reverse complement.
CCCGCCGGGTTCCCTCCACCAGTGAAGTGGGGGTGTAGCGCTTGTCGCCGTGATCCGCCATGTACGACATTTCACCGTGAAGCCCCTCGCGCAGCCAGTTTTTCAGGCGTTCCCCATGAACGCCGGTATCCGGAAGGGTAATGCCAGCGTCATTGAAGCCCAGTTCATGGGCCCAGGCGCGGATCTGGCGGGGCATATCACCCAGTTTCTGGTCGGTTGGATCGGTCATTGAGTGCCAGTAACGAAGTTTAATTTGATTAAGTTATGACCTTTTCCTCTGTTTTGCTACTCTTTACAGGTATCTGGCCGTTTTTCTTAATCCGAATTCTGTAACGGGAGCGGACGTTCATGCCCCTGTCTGATGGTCACAGTTTACCAGAAGACCTCTACTCCGCCGATGCGGTGCGAGAGATTGATCGCTATGTGATTGATCGGAAAGGGGTTGATGGGTTCGAGCTGATGCAGGCCGCAGCCGCCGGTGCCTTCCGGAGGCTGGTGCGGTACTGGCCGGAGCCGGGCCGGATTCTGGTGTTATGTGGAGCCGGTAACAATGGTGGCGACGGCTACCTTGTCGCTGCCAATGCGGTTCGCCATGGTATGGCGGTTGACTGCCTTGCCGTGGCTCCCACCAAAAAGCTGGCCGGCGACGCCCACAAGGCGTGGCAAAAAGCGCTGGCGGATGGCGTCAGTGTACGGGAGTTGGCGGAGGTTGCTGGCGGTGAAGTCGGCGAATATTTTGGTCATGCCGGGCTGATTGTTGATGCCATGCTGGGTACTGGCGTTACCGGGGCACCCCGTGAGCCGTTTGCCACCATGATCAAGCGTTGCAACGAAGCGGCCGCGCCCGTGCTGGCGGTCGATTTGCCCTCGGGTCTGGACGCTACCACCGGAACTGTCGCTGGAGAAGCCGTCCGGGCGGCGGCAACGGTGACGTTTATTGGGCTCAAGGCCGGCCTGTTCACCAGCCAGGGCCCGGAATACGCAGGGGATGTGGCGTTTGAATCGCTGGACACCGATGACCGGGCCACCGAGAGCGGGCAGCGCCCGCTGGCGCGGCGGGTTGACTGGTCAGGCATCCGAATGTCGATACCCCGGCGCCCGAGGGTTGCCCACAAAGGGCGTTTCGGGCATGTGTTGATTGTCGCTGGTGACCGCGGTTTTGGCGGTGCCGGCATGATGGCGGCGGAAGCTGCGTCCAGGACGGGGGCCGGCATGGTGACCTTGGCGACGCGCCCGGAGTATGTAGCACCGGCATTGGCCCGTTGCCCGTCAGTCATGGTTCAGGGGTTGATTCACGGTTCCGAATTGCCACCACTGATCAGCGCGGCGGATGTTATTGTCTGCGGCCCCGGCATTGGCCAGGGTGCCTGGGGACAACAGATGCTGCAGCAGGTGGTGGCCAGCGGCAAGCCGCGGGTGCTGGATGCGGACGCCCTGAACCTGATGGCGTCGCGGGTTGCGCAGCCAGCGGATAATCATATTCTTACTCCCCACCCCGGGGAAGCTGCAAGGCTGCTGGAGTGTGGGGTGGGCGATGTCGAGAGTGACCGGGTGCAGGCTGCGACACAGGTCTATCATCTGTTCGGTGGCGTTGTCCTGCTCAAGGGTGCGGGTACGGTTGTGGCCTCTGCAGGCGCATTGCCTGATATCATCAGCGGCAGTAACCCGGGAATGGCGACCGGTGGCATGGGAGACGTACTGTCCGGAATACTGGGCAGTCTGTACGCACAGCTTGAGGATGCTCATCTGTCGGCGACTGTCGCCGCGGCCCTTCATCTGGCAGCGGCAAACCGGGCATCGGAAACCCGGGGCTATATGGGCCTACTGCCAATGGATGTTATAAACGCGTTGCCTCAGGTGCTGATGGAGTCAGAGCGGGTATCTGAGGTCGGCCAGGGCGGTAGTGGCAGTAAGGGAGCGCTCGAAGGGTAATGAACGTTGAACCAGAAGAACTCAGACTGTTTCTGAAAGATGAGCTGGAAACGGAAAAAATGGGCCAGGTCCTGGCCGGGCTGGTAAGCGATAGCGGCCAGGGACTGGTGGTTTTTCTGGAGGGGGATCTCGGCATGGGAAAAACGACACTGAGCCGGGGGATAATGCGTGTCCTGGGACACGAGGGTGCGGTCAAAAGCCCGACCTATACCATCGTCGAGCCCTATGAGCATCTGGTGCCGCCGGCCTATCACTTTGATCTTTATCGGCTTGGTGATCCGGAAGAGCTTGAATACATGGGCATCCGGGATTATTTCCAGGGCCGGAATCTGTGTGTTATCGAATGGCCCGGGCGTGGCCAGGGTATCCTTCCCGAGCCGGATCTGTTGATCCGGTTGGCGGAAAACGATGACGGGCAGGGCGCGAATGGTCGTAGTGCCCGGATTTCAGCGCCAACAGTCCGTGGCAGCCGTTTGCTGGCACGTGTCGGTGAACAGTGGCCCCCGGGGCAGGGACAATAATCGTGTTTGATCAGTGCAGGTGCGCAGTGTGATGATTATAAAAACATTCTCCAGATGGATTCTTGCAGCGGGGTTGGCGTGGCTATTGATGTCGCCACTTGCCGCGACGGCGGGCGTCAGTGTGGAAAGTGCCCGGATCTGGCCGGCGCCAGATCATACGCGCCTGGTGCTGGATATTGGCGACAAGGTTGAGCACAAGGTGTTTGCGCTCTCCAACCCGGCCAGACTGGTCATCGACCTTGAGAATGTCAGCCTGAAGGCCGACCTCGGGAAGCTTGACCTGTCAGACAGCCCGGTTAGCCGGATCCGTAGTGCTGCCCGTAACGGCAATGATCTCCGGGTGGTTCTTGACCTCAAAAGTGATATCAAGCCCCGGAGCTTCCAGTTGGAGCCCAATCAACAATATGGCCACAGGCTGGTTGTTGACCTGATTGATGAGGGCGGCCTCAAGGCTCGGAAACCCGCCAAGCCGACGGTATCCGAGAACAGCAACGGCAAGCGCGACATTATTGTGGTGATCGACGCCGGTCATGGTGGCGAAGACCCGGGCGCGATAGGCCCCCGAGGCACCCGCGAAAAAGATGTCGTGTTGAATATGGCCAAAACCCTGGCGGAGCTGATCGAGTCCAAGCCGGGGTATACCGCCAAGCTGACCCGTAACGGCGACTATTACATCGACCTGCGCAGTCGCACATTGCTTGCCCGCAAGCATAATGCGGATCTGTTCGTCTCTGTTCACGCGGATGCATTCCGCACGCCACAGCCCAGGGGTGCCTCCGTGTTTGCCCTGTCACACCGGGGAGTCACCAGTGAGACTGCCCGCTGGCTGGCAAAAAGCGAAAAC
>CAZFPG010000283.1:0-4668 GCA_964521055.1 uncultured Marinobacter sp. | reverse complement strand
TTTATGTCGGTGGCAAAGAGCTGACCGAGCAACTGGTTGAGCACGAAGAGGGTATTGGCATGCTTGCTGGCAAGTTCCGATGCCACCATCTGGAGTTCCAGCCAGTCTTCGAAAACATGCTGTTCGACGATCTTGAGTTCGCCTCTCTGGCTGTTGTCGCCCCCTTTCGGATTGAGTTGCCGGTCGAAAACCTGGAATTGCAGGGTGAAATCCCGGTATAGCTGCTCCTTACAGCTGCTGAAAATGAAGCGCATATCCTTCAGACAGGTAATGTCACGCATTTCTGCTGCCTGTTCCAGCTCGTTTCCAATACCTGCACACGCTTGGTCGATAAAGTCGGCTACCAGGGGACCCAACAGGCGCTGGGTGTGGGAATGGTACATCTTTCGCAGTGCTGGCAGGGTGGCTGTGTTTGCCGTGGGCCGGTAGCGCGCCTTCTGAGGCAGTTGACGAAGGAGTTGGCTGGCTTGAGGGTCGGTTCGTTCACAGGTCATCCTCACCGTGTCGTCGTCGGCGAGATCCACTGCACCTTTTACTCTATTGGGGGTGTCGCCATCGAACAGGAACAGTTCGGCGTGGGTACGCCCGGATTCCCTCAGGTGGCACTTAAGGGCAGGCGATGTCAGGTCCGCAAGCGTCAGCAGGTTGCTGTTGCCGGTATGGGCTGCCGCTACCAGTTGACATCCGCAAGGGATAAAACCGCGAATCACGACAAGGGCGGTTTTGTGATAGGGGCCAGCCCCAGTGTTTTGGTTTTTTGCCATGAGCACCTTCCTTGGGCAGACTGGCTGTCTACGATCCCATAAGTATGTAGTTAAAGTCTACATGTTTTGCAAGCGTTGCTGTAGACCAATTTGTTGGATAGCAGGTTGTCGACTCTCCCTTGATTCATTCCTCTGTGTCTCCGATCATTCCCGACAGAGAGGTTGATCTGGCGCAATAAAGGACAACCTGGATACGTTTTGTCACTGAAATTTCGCGCCAGAATCGTAATGATGGTCGTATTGGCATAACTGCTCAAAGCACTTAGCCTTAAGCGCCAGAATGTTATCTCTGCATCTACATGCACAACCAACAATGCTCCATCGCTACGAGGATACAAGAATGCCAGCCATGCCAGGCTCCGGAGTTCCAACCCTGACGTCCATCAAACGTGTTGCCCAAGGCCTGCTGTTGCTGGCTGTGATGCCAACGGCCCTGGCCGACGAAAAGCTGTATATCTTTACCGAGAACTATCCTCCCTATAACACGTCAACGACAGGCCAGGGCTTTGCTCATAACGCCGACGATATTGCCGGCATCTGCACCGATATGGTCAAGGAAATGATGAAACGCGTGGACTATGAGTACATCATGAAAATGCGGGACTGGAGCCGCTCCTATGAATGGGTTCAGGGCCGCGAAAACCACGGGCTTTTCTGTACCGCCAGAACCGACGAGCGGGAAGACCAGTTCCAGTGGGTGGGCCCTCTGGCACCCATCAAGTGGACTCTGTTTGCCGCGCCTGATTCCGATATTGAGCTTGACTCACTGGAGGACGCCAAGCAGTACAAGATAGCCGGCTACAAGGGCGATGTGATGTCGGATTACCTGGTAAGCGAGGGGTTCGACGTCATCATGAGTGTGTCTGGTGAACAGAATCCGCGTCGGCTGACGCTGGGCCATGCTGATCTCTGGGTGACGGATGGCCTGGTGGGCCCGCTGGTGGCCAAAGACGAACACGGTATTACAGACCTGAAGCCGGTTCTGGTGTTCAGGGAAACACCGATGTACCTGGCGGTCAGCACGGAAACCGACCCTGACATTGTGGAGGACCTGCAGCAGGGGCTTGACGAGGCCCGCGAGAGTGGGGCTCTGGACGGAATTATCAGCCGTTACCAGCCGTGAGGCTGGCCGGGTAACAAATCCTTAACCGTCAGAACCGGCTCAAGTTCAGCAGGCGTCCGGGGGTTGTGCTAGCTTTTAACGTGTTTCCCGATAAAACCGGTGGCGTTAATGAGCAACCCCAAGCATACCCTCTTCTGGATGACGCTTTTCCTGGCGGTGGTCGTGGTGGTTTGTGCCCTGATTTACAAGCCACTTCAGGCCGCGTTCATGGCCAACTGGGTATTCAATCTGCTGATCGTCTGTGTGCTGCTGATCGGCATTGCCATTACCTATCGCCAGGTGTTTGTGCTGTTCCCGGAGCTGCGCTGGGTTGCGCAGTTCCGTACCGGCCATGCCGGCCTGTCGGTTCTGCAGGAACCAAGGCTGCTGAAACCGCTGGCTCGCCAGCTTGATGACGACTCCAAGCGAGACCGGTTCTCCCTGTCCACCATGTCACTTCGCACTGTCCTGGATGCTATTCACAGCCGGATGGACGAGCAGCGTGAAATCACCCGTTACTTTATAAGTCTGCTTATTTTTCTGGGCCTGCTGGGTACCTTCTGGGGGCTGCTTGGCACGATCAATTCCGTGGGAGAGGTGATTGTAAACCTGGATATGGGGCAGGAAGATTTTGGCGAGGTGTTTGCGGGGCTCCAGTCCGGGCTGCTGAAACCGCTGGAAGGCATGGGAACGGCGTTCAGTTCCTCTCTGTTGGGTCTTGGCGGCTCGCTGGTTCTCGGCTTTCTCGATATCCAGGCAGGGCACGCCCAGAACCGTTTTTACGATGGCCTGGAGGAGTGGCTGACCGGCGTAACCAACCTGGTGGATCGGGTTGAAGATGCACCCCAGTAACAGGATGGTGCCATGATCGGCTCCAGACGTCGCACCCGCAGCACCATTAACGTATGGCCCGGCTATGTGGATGCCCTGTCGGCATTGTTGATGCTGATCATCTTCATGCTGCTGATCTACGTGGTCAGCCAGCTCTACCTCTCACAAACCCTGTCGGACCGGGATTCAGAGCTGGCCAGGCTGAACAGCCGGCTGGAGGAAATCTCCCGGCTCCTGGGGTTGGAGCGTGAACAGACAGCCGCCCTGGAAGAGGAAATGGCGGTCGTGCAGAGTAGTTACAGTGAAAGCCTGGCCCTGAACGAATTCCTCAGTGAGGAGCTGGAAGAGGAAAGGGAGCAGCGGCTGGAACAGCAATACAATGCCGAGGCCCAGGCGTTGAGGGTGGAGGACCTGCAACAGGCGGTCTCCAGCACGGAGGCGGAGCTGGAAGATGAAGAGCAACTGACGGCTTCCCAGCGGGCCATCATTCAGCAACTGTCGAACCAGATTACGGCCCTGCAGGATCAACTGAGCCGCATCACTGCCGCGTTACGTCTTCAGGAAGACCTGACCGCCGAGAAACAGGCCGAACTGGAAGAGGTGGGTAAACGGCTGAATACATTGCTGGCAGAGCGGGTCAATGAGCTGGAACGCTACCAGTCCGAGTTCTTTGGCCGGTTACGGGAAATTCTCCAGGACAACGAGAACATCCGTATTGTCGGGGACCGGTTCCTGCTGCCTTCCGAGCTGCTTTTTGCCTCCGGCTCGGCCAGTCTCGGTGAAGAAGGTCAGCGGGAGCTGGACAAGCTGGCGGAGGTCCTGCTGGATGTCGCCTCCGCGATCCCGGACGATATTGACTGGATCCTGCGCATTGATGGCCATACGGATCGCATCCCGATCAATACCGAAGAGTTCCCGTCCAACTGGGAGCTGTCCACCGCCCGGGCGGTTTCAGTGGTACGTTACCTGGCCTCGGAAGGCGTGCCCCAGAGCCGCATGGTAGCGGCCGGATTCGGTGAGTTCTTCCCTGTCGACGAGGGCAATTCCGCCGAAGCGCTGCAGCGCAACCGCCGTATCGAGATCAAGCTCACAGACCGGTGAGGCACTCAGCCCGTTCTGCCGAAAACACGCTCGAAAAAGCCTACTTCCCGTACATCCGGCACCGGCAGGTCTTCATTACTTTCCAGTGCCTGGCGCCAGAACCGCTCAGGATCGTCCAGGTGGGCAACTTTCTTGCGTTCTTCCTGACTGTAAGAGTTGTGGTCGCCGCCAATTCCCGTTTCCATCAGTGCCTGTGCCCAGAGGTACAAGGCACAGCGGATAACCCGGAGGAGTTTGCAGTAGCTTTCCCTGCTGATGGTGATGGCCAGCTCTGCGGTGAGGTTGATCTGGGCCTGCAGTGTGGCCATTTCCTCTTTGTCGAACACAATGCGGTGACCGGTGCCCTTCTTGCAGCTGAGGCAGGTTTTCTCGAGGGATTTGATGCCCTCAGACATATCACGGTGGCCGAAGTCCTGCTTCTGTTCATCGTCGACCGGTGCCGGAATCCAGCCATACTGGGGTGAGCGGGCAACGATGTGGCCGGGAACATCACGGCGGTAGGGTGGCAATGCAGACGGGTCGCCGTAGCCGTCAAATTCTGTACGCATCCACGCGGCCATGGTTCGCTGGCGCAGCATCATGGCCAGGGTTATGGCCGAAGGCATGATTTCCTCAAGTAGCTCGCCGCCGTCCTGAAGCCGTTCGTCCAGGTGTTCAACCGCTGCTGACATCGTTATTCTCCCTTCACTACGGGCAGGGGAGAAGACTTCCCTGCCCGGCTGTTGTTTTTGTCATAAGCTCCGTACTGCACGAAGCCGTAACCATTGATTAAAAATTAGGCGCAATCCGACAGATCTTCCGTTGTAGAAAAGTACCCCTTTGTTACTGGAAGTAATGGGTGGCAGGCGGGTATCCTCTTATACCTTTGCA
>CAZFPG010000282.1:0-4669 GCA_964521055.1 uncultured Marinobacter sp. | reverse complement strand
GAGAAGCGTGCCGAGAGTTTCATCGGCCGTTTTCACAACCTGGGCCGAGGCTTCAACACTGCGCTCATAGAGTTTGAGATCAATGATGGGCTCTACCAGGCCGCCAGCACCTTCTGCGGTTCCCTGAGGTCCATCTGCGCCACCACGGGCGATGCGGCGAGCAGCGTTTTCCATGCCCTGCATGCCGTCCTGGATGCCCTGGATGCCAATTCCCAACGTGTTACTGATCATAACTGCGATGTCCAATGACCATTAATTGACTTAAGTAAGCCACATTTCTGGTCAATTTTCAAACAAACAATTCACATTCAGACTGGCGGACAGGGTCCTGGGGTCCGCTTTCTCCTGCCATGGCAGCACGCCCATGCAGGGGGCTCCGAGATGATTGACCAGGTATTCCAGGGTTTCCTGCTCACAGGTCATGATCTCCGGGACCGGACGGTTGGCAACCCAGCCGGCAACCCTGAGTCCGTCACGGCGGATGGCTTCGGCGGTCAGCAGGGCATGGTTGATGCAGCCGAGCTTCAGGGGCACCACCAGTATCACCGGCATTTGCAGCGCCGCTGGCATGGCGGCATAGGTTTCGTGGTCATTAAGTGGCACCCGCCAACCGCCGGCACCCTCTACCAGGAGCAGGTCCGCCGGGCGCATCTGCAAGCCGCGACAGAACCCCACCAGCCGTTCCGCCGTAACGGTGCGACCCGCCTGGGCTGCGGCAACGTGGGGAGCGATGGCAGGCAGCAGTGCAATGGGATTGACCTGATCGTAGCTCAGGGACTCCGACATGGCGTCCATCAGAATCAGCGCATCTTCATTGCGCAGGCCTTCCGGTGTTTCGTCACAGCCGGAAGCCACCGGTTTCATTGCCAGTGTGCGTTTGCCAAGCGTCGCCGCTGCCTCCAGGATGGCAGCCGAGACCAGGGTCTTGCCAACACCGGTGTCCGTTCCTGTCACAAAATAACTTATTCCGGCCATGGCCCGTAGAACTCCGATATCAGTGTGGCAGCCGGCAACTCAGCCATGCTGCCTTGTAGGTTGCGTGGACCAGGCCATCACTGTGTTGCGGGTAATGGCGGCACATGGCCCGTAGACGGCCCGGCGCCGTGGCTTTGCGGCGACGGGATGAGCCCTTGAAACCGGCTCCAATCGCTTTCAGCTCTGCCAGCAGTGCCATTGGCGAAGGATAATCCAGGACAATGGCTTCGGTGCTGATTCGCGGCGCTGGCAGCACATCAAGCGCCTGCCTGCGGAATGCATCCTCGCTCTCAAAGCGATTCACATGCTCGTACCCTGGATCCGCCCGGTGCCAGGCGTTCCGTAGTTCATCGAGGGTACCGTCCAGCAACGTCGAGACAAACAGGTGACCACCCGGGCGCAGCACCCGGCGACACTCGGCCAGTACGCTAGCAGGACTGCTGCACCACTGGATCATCAGATTACTGAAAACCACATCCAGACTGTTGTCTGCCAGTGGCAGGGACTCTGCATCGGCCACCAGCCAGCGAATGCCGGGGTCACCAGCGGCGCGGGCGTAGTCCAGCATGCCCGGCGACAGGTCTGCGCCGGTTACGGAACTTCCGGGCCCGCCAAACATCCCGGACAGTTGCCCGGTAAACCAACCGGTCCCGCACCCCAGGTCCAGTACCTGGCTGCCGGTCCCGGTCACCGCTAGGCAGTTTTGCTCCAGCAACTGGTCAAGCATGACCTGGCCCATATAACGCTGCAGCCGTGCCGCCGGATTGTAGGTTTTCGATGCCACCCCGAAATCCCGTGCAACCGCCGCTTTGGCAGCCCCACGCGAAGAGGGTGCCGCCAGATCAGTGAGCACCGTCAGATCTGCCATTCATCCCCCTTACCGAAAACAAATCGGCGGATTTCAGCACGGCACAGGCCAATTGCCTGCCCCCTTGGCCAATGGGTCATTCCCGTTACAGAGACCACCTTGGAGCTATCAGCGGGCGTAAAGAAATCCGCCCACGACCTGACAACAGCGTCCTGCCCCGCCTGAAGGTGAAGCGCTGGCACCCGGCTTTCCTGCCACAAGCCCTGCTGATCTTCCACTTTCAGCCACTCCAAACCACGAAGCAGATTGGCAGGGGTCACGGGCGATCCCTGCTTCAGCCAGGGCTGAATCTCCTGGCGGGCGGTACGATGATCGTCACCGCCGTGAATCAACAGATACTGGAATCGCCGCCACGCCTGGCTGGTCTCGCGGGCAACACCCGCCCTGAAATCATCAAAGGTTTCGGTGGCCATACCCACCGGCCAGTCCGGGGCAGCCACAAACCGGGGAAAACCAGCCAGGGTAATAACCCTGGATACCTGCAGGACACTTTGTGCAGCCGCTGCCATGGCCACCTGCGCACCCTGGGACCAACCTGCCCACACCGCGGGACACGGATAGCGGGCCAGCAGGTAAGCGGCAACGTCGGCGACCGACTGGCATCGCGTCATTACGGTCTCATTCAGCGAAACCAGGTGAATTTCACCCGGCCAGCGATCAAACAGTGGCAGAATCATGGCGACATCAACGCCCCAGCCGCCAACAATCACCAGTGGAATTTTGTGGACAGCCTGTGTCATACGGCCTCTGCGGACGGCCGTTTTAACAGCGGGCGACACTCCGCCAGTGCGGTCAGCAATTTCTCCAGATCCGCCGTCGAATGGGCGGCACTGAAGGTAACCCGCAAGCGGGCCTCGCCATCGGGAACGGTGGGGGGCCGGATGGCGGTCACCATCAGCCCCTTTTGCTCCAGGGCCTGACTCAGGGCAAGAGCGGACCAGTTGTCGCCAACCATGATCGGCTGTATCGGGGTGCGGGACGGCATCAGTTGATAGCCCAGTGCTGACGCTTCACGGCGGAAGTCATGGATCAGCGACTGAAGATGGCTGCGGCGGCCGTCTTCCCGCTCAATGAGGTCAAGGCTGGCACAGGTGGCCAGGGCAATGGCCGGGGGCATGGCGGTGGTATAGATATAGGTGCGGGCCTTCTGCACCAGGTATTCCATCAGCACTGCCGGGCCGGCAGCGAACGCGCCACTGGTACCAACCGCCTTGCCGAGGGTGCCTATCAACACGGGCACCTCCTCTTCCGACAACCCCAGTTCGGCAATGCTACCCCGCCCCTGAGGGCCGAGCACGCCCACGCCATGGGCATCATCCACCACAAGAAGTGCATCGTGTGCCCGGCAAAGGGCCGCAAGTTCTTTCAGGGGCGCGATATCGCCGTCCATGCTGAATACGCCGTCTGTCACCACCAGTTTGTGGCCGCTGGTAGTGGCCAGCATATCGGCCAGGGCCGCCGTATCCCGGTGTGGATAGCGCCGTACCCTGGCCCGGCTGAGGATACAACCATCAATGATGGAGGCATGGTTGAGACGGTCGGAGAAAATAGTATCACCACGGCCGGCCAGAGCGGATATGACACCCATATTGGCCATGTAACCGGTGGAGAAGAACAGCGCCGAACTGCGACGGGTAAACGCCGCCAGGCGGGTTTCCAGTTGGTGATGGCCATCATGGTGGCCACAGATCAGATGAGACGCCGCACCGCCCAGGCCAGTGTGAGGCATGGCATCGATAGCGGCACGGACAATGCCAGGGTGACTGGCCAGCCCCAGGTAGTCATTACTGCAGAATGACAGCAATGGCCTCCCGTCAGAAACAAGCTCTGGCTGCTGGGGCCCGGTGATCAGCCGGCGGGTACGGTAGAGCCCCGCCTGCTTGCGGTTTTCAAGCTCCGCTGCAAAATCACGCATAATCAGCTCTCACCGGCAGTTGCCTGCCTATGCGGACTCGCGGGTGGCATCGTAGAACATGTGGCGGGTCTGCTCGTATTCGACGGCCTCTGCAATCACTTCCTCCGCCTCCTCTTCGGAGCAGGCCTGCTCGCGCTCTTCCGGGCGAATGCCCAGGCGGTTGAACAGTTCACGGTCCGCATCGGCTTCGGGGTTAGCGGTGGTCAGCAGTTTCTCGCCATAAAAAATCGAGTTGGCACCGGCCAGGAAACACAGCGACTGCATCTGCTCGTTCATATTCTCCCGGCCGGCGGACAGGCGAACGTGGGAAGCGGGCATCATGATGCGGGCCACCGCGATGGTGCGGATAAAATCAAACGGGTCCAGATCTTCCACATCTTCCATCGGCGTACCGGCCACTTTCACCAGCATGTTCACCGGCACACTTTCCGGATGGTGGGGCAGATTCGCCAGTTGAACCAGAAGCCCGACACGGTCATCCGGGTCTTCACCCATGCCCACAATGCCGCCGCAGCAGACTTTCATGCCCGCATTGCGGACATTCTCAAGGGTATCCAGCCGATCCTGGTAGGTGCGGGTGGTGATGATGTGGCTGTAGTATTTCTCGGAGGTGTCCAGGTTGTGGTTATAGTAATCCAGCCCGGCTTCAGCCAGCTCATCAGCCTGCTCCTGTTGCAGCATGCCCAGGGTCATACAGGTCTCCAGGCCCAGGGATTTCACCTGGCGCACCATGTCCACCACATACCCCATATCCTTCTTCGAAGGACTGCGCCAGGCTGCCCCCATACAGAAACGGGAAGCGCCTTTGGCCTTGGCCGCCTTCGCTTCGGCAACCACTTTTTCGATTTCCAGCAACTTTTCCTTTTCCAGGCCGGTGTTGTAATGACCGCTCTGGGGACAGTACTTGCAGT
>CAZFPG010000281.1:0-4686 GCA_964521055.1 uncultured Marinobacter sp. | reverse complement strand
TGTCCCGCCGGCGCTGTCCCACTCCTCGCGCGCCCCCCCCCCCCCCCCCCCGGCCGCGTTGTTCTGAGTATGCCGTCAAACAACCTACAAGTTAAGCAGTCGCTCCAACTTAAGCTATTGTTCCACTGAGGCCCCAAACACCGGCCAGAGCCTCCAGCGCTTCGGCAATCAGCGGTTCGTCCTGCCGGTCGCGGTGCCAGATAAAACTCAGCGCACAGGGCAGTTGAACCCCTTCCACGACCACCAGGCCCCTTTCCTGGCGCTCGGCCATGGCCAGGGCGTCCCTGGCGAGGCTAAGGCCGACACCGGCGCGGACGAGGTCCAGCATGCAGGCTTCCTGGTCGACTTGGGCGACGCCGTGGGGCGCCAGCCCCAACGGTTCCAGGGTGCCCTTGAGTAACCGGTGATGAACGGAGTCCTCCGGTGTAACTATCCAGGGCATGGCGGCCAGTTCGGGCCATTCGTTCGACGGGATCCGTTGGCCCCAGCCCGCCGGGGCGATGACGTAGTAGTGAAACCGGGTCAGTTCCCGATGTGCCACTTCCGGGGCCAGTGCGCCCGGGCCAACACCGGGTGGGGCCAGGAAGAAGCCGACGTCCAGGCGGCCATCCCGGACCTGCTCCAGCACGCTGCCGCTCATGCCCTGACGCAACTCCGTTTCCAGTTGGGGTGCGCGCTCAACCAGCCGGTGCAGGAACGCGCCCAGGCGGATGAACTCGGGATCGACGATGGTGCCCAGCCTGATACGCCCTCGCAGGGTGTTGTGCAGTGCCCGTGCGTTCTGGTCGAACGCCGACATGGCCGCCAGCGCCTTTTCGGCAGAGGGCAAAAGGGCCTGGCCGTCCGGCGTCAGGACCAGCCCCTGGGGCTTGCGCAGGAACAGTCTCAGGTCCAGCTCGTCCTGCAAATGCTTGAGTTTCAGGCTGACGGCCGGCTGGGTCAGGTGAAGGCGGGCCGCTGCGCGGGAGACACTGCCCTCGCGGGCGACCGTAACAAATGCCCGCAGGCTCTGGAGCGGATGCATAAGAGGTCTCTGTTGTCCTGGAGTGATATAAGGTTAGCTTATATCCGGCTTTTAAAAATCTCAATTGCTTTGGCCTCTGATCCACTCTAGCCTGAATGATCAAATATCCAACAATATCTCTGAAGGCCTGGAATCGCCCTATCAATGGCGTTTCCGCAAAATTTCACGGGAAATAATTGAGGCATCCATGACCAACGCAACCATCCTGCATTATATCAATGGCGAAATATCTGCCGGCACTTCCGGCCAGGCCCAGGAGGTGTTCAATCCCGCCACCGGCCAGGTGACTGGTCAGGTTGCCCTCGCCAATCGTGCGGATGTGGATGCCGCCGTTGCTGCGGCCGATACGGCCTTTCCCGCCTGGGCGGACACGCCACCCATTCGCCGAGCACGGGTGATGTTCAGGTTCCTGGAACTGCTCAACAGGCACAAGGACGACCTGGCGCGCGCCATCACCGCCGAGCACGGTAAAGTCTTCACCGATGCCCAGGGCGAAGTGGCCCGCGGTATCGACATTGTGGAATTCGCCTGTGGCATTCCCCAGTTACTGAAAGGCGACTACACCGAGCAGGTGAGTACCGGCATCGACAACTGGACCATGCGCCAGCCCCTGGGCGTGGTCGCCGGCGTTACCCCGTTCAACTTTCCGGTCATGGTCCCCATGTGGATGTTCCCGATGGCCATCGCCGCAGGTAACACCTTTGTGCTTAAACCAAGCCCGCTGGACCCGAGCGCCTCCCTGATGATCGCTGATCTGCTCAAACAGGCGGGCCTTCCCGATGGCGTGTTCAACGTTGTCCAGGGCGACAAGGAATCAGTGGAAGCGCTGATTGAGCACCCGGATGTTCAGGCCCTGAGCTTTGTCGGCTCCACGCCCATCGCCAACCTGCTCTACGAGAAAGGCGCGAAACACGGCAAGCGCGTCCAGGCCCTGGGTGGCGCCAAGAACCACATGGTGGTGATGCCCGACGCGGATATGGACAAGGCTGTCGATGCATTGATCGGCGCTGCCTACGGCAGTGCCGGTGAGCGCTGCATGGCTATCAGCGTGGCAGTGCTGGTCGGCGATGTGGCAGACAGGATCATACCCCGGCTGGCTGAACGGGCCCGTACACTGAAAGTGAAAAACGGCGAGCAACTGGACGCGGAGATGGGCCCGATCGTCACGGGCGCTGCGCATCAGCGCATTACCGGCTACATTGACAAGGGTGTGGCCGAAGGCGCCGAACTGGTGGTCGATGGCCGGGAGTTTGATGCAGCCAACACTGGTGAAGGCTGTGAGAATGGCTTCTGGATGGGCGGCTCCCTGTTCGATCATGTCACCCCGGACATGACCATCTACCGGGAGGAAATTTTTGGCCCGGTGCTGGCCTGTGTTCGGGTGCCGGACATTACCACCGCTATCCGCCTGATCAATGATCACGAATTCGGCAACGGTGTCAGCTGCTTCACTGAAAGCGGCAGCGTGGCGCGGGAATTCGGCCGTCGTATCCAGGTGGGCATGGTGGGCATTAACGTGCCGATTCCGGTGCCCATGGCCTGGCACGGCTTTGGTGGCTGGAAGCGGTCCCTGTTCGGCGACACCCACGCCTATGGCGAGGAAGGCGTGAAGTTCTACACGCGCCAGAAGTCCATTATGCAGCGCTGGTCTGACTCCATCGACGCCGGTGCGGAATTTGTCATGCCGACGGCCAAATAACGGCTGAGCCAGCTGCGGAGAAAACGCCATGTCCGACTACAACAACGCACAGGGACAGCCGGAGTTCGACTACATCGTGATCGGTGCCGGCACTGCCGGCTGCCTGCTGGCCAACCGCCTGAGCGCGGACCCGGCCAACCGGGTATTGCTGATCGAGGCCGGCGGCCGGGACAACTATCACTGGATCCATATTCCCGTGGGCTACCTGTACTGCATCGACAATCCGCGAACCGACTGGCGCTTTCGTACCGAGCCGGATCCGGGCCTCAACGGCCGCTCGCTGATCTACCCCCGGGGCAAAACTCTGGGCGGTTGTTCCAGCATCAACGGCATGCTCTACATTCGCGGCCAGGCCCGGGATTACAACCAATGGGCGGAGATAACCGGCGAGGAGGCCTGGCGCTGGGACAACTGCCTGCCGGATTTCATGTGCCACGAGGACCATTACCGCCTGGATGAAGGCGGCGACGCGGATCCAGAACACCACAAATACCATGGCCACGGTGGTGAGTGGCGCGTGGAGCACCAGCGCCTGAAATGGAAAGTGCTGGAAGACTTTGCCACCGCCTGCGTCGAGGCCGGCATTCCCCGGACCCGGGACTTCAATCGCGGCGACAACGAGGGCGTGGACTATTTCGAAGTGAACCAGCGTTCCGGCTGGCGCTGGAATACCTCCAAGGCTTTCCTTCGGGACGCCGAGAAGCGCCCCAACCTCACCCTCTGGCATTCCACTCATGTGCTCGGCCTGGAAACGGAATCCTCCGGTTCCGGCCCCCGCTGCACGGGCGTGCGTGTCGAGCGCCCGGGGCAAGGTGACACGCTTGCCCTGGCAAAACGGGAGGTCATTCTTTCCGCCGGCGCCATCGGCTCACCGCAACTGCTGCAGCTGTCCGGCATAGGCCCGGCCGATCTCCTCAGAGAGCATGGCATTGAGGTGGTCGCCGATCTGCCCGGTGTTGGCGAAAACCTGCAGGACCACCTGCAGATTCGGTCCGTGTACAAGGTGAAAGGGGTCACCACCCTGAACACCATGGCCAACTCGCTGATCGGCAAGGCCCGCATCGGCCTGGAATACCTGCTGACCCGTTCCGGCCCCATGAGCATGGCACCGTCACAGCTGTGCCTGTTCACCCACAGCTCCGAGGAGTTCGACTACGCCAACATCGAATACCACGTCCAGCCCCTGAGCCTGGACGCCTTCGGCCAGCCGTTGCACGACTTCCCGGCCATTACCGCCAGTGTCTGCAACCTGAACCCCACAAGCCGGGGTACGGTGCGCATTCGCAGCAACGATCCGAAACAGGCCCCGGCCATTGCCCCCAACTACCTGAGCACTCCCGAAGACCGGAAAGTGGCCGCGGATTCACTGCGGGTGACCCGCCGTATCGCGGAACAGCCCGCCTTCATGCAGTATCAGCCGGAAGAGTTCAAACCCGGCCTGCAATACCAGACCGACGACGAGCTCACCAGGCTGGCGGGAGATATCGGCACCACCATTTTTCATCCTGTGGGCACTGCCCGCATGGGCCGTGCCGACGACGAGCTGGCGGTTGTCGACCCTCACCTGCGGGTTCGGGGTGTGGCAGGGCTGCGAGTGATTGATGCCAGCGTGATGCCCACTATCACCAGCGGCAACACCAACTCCCCCACCCTGATGATTGCAGAGAAAGCCGCCCGCTGGATCCTGGGCGGCGAGTAGTGTTCCTGATCAGGCCGGATTGTGGTCGATCAGCGTGTCCTTGTTGCGGGCGAACTCGTCGAACGGGAAGTCGTCCACAGTCAGCATCTCCAGCACCACGGCCTCGTATTCACGCATGAACTCGGCTTCTTCCTTGGTGAAGATGTCCGCTTCCAATGCGGCGTCGAAACGCTCTTCCGGATGCAGTGCGTCCATCGGCAACTGACCCTTGGCGTAGGCCTTGGTGACCTTGCGGTAGAGCTGTTCGGCCTTGTCGTAGTCTTT
>CAZFPG010000280.1:0-4718 GCA_964521055.1 uncultured Marinobacter sp. | reverse complement strand
GGAAGCGCCTGATGGATATGAGCTTAGAGAAGCCAATGGGGGAATTATGTGCAGTAATGCGCATTTCCAGATACATAAAGTAACGCAAAGAAACACTTTGCAAACCAGATCAACATTTTAGATCAGAGTGTCCGACAATGGAGTATCGGTTATTGGGTGGGTCAGAACGCGACAGCGCGGGCAGGGACGTGGCCGAGGGTCTTCTCGATGACATCAGCGGGCCGCGCAGGGCCATAGAAGAAGCCCTGAACCTGGTGGCAGCCAAGGCTTTTGAGGTAGGCCAGTTGTTCGTCGGTTTCCACACCCTCAGCGACAATTTCCAGCTTCAAGCCGTGTGCCATGGCAACGATGGCGTTGACGATGCAGGCACCGTCCTCGCCGCTGCGAATGGCTTTTACAAACGACTGGTCCACTTTCAGGGTGTGGATGGGCAGGCGGTGTATGTAGTTCAGGGAGGAATAGCCGGTGCCGAAATCATCAATGGCGATTCTGACACCTAACGCAGCCAGTTCACGGAGTTTCTGGCTGATCTGCTCAAGATCGTTCATGATCACGTTTTCCGTGATCTCGATTTCCAGGTTTTCCGGTGGAAACCCGTGGGCATGGATCTGAGCCATCAGGGTTTCTACAAACCGTGGATGCTCCACCTGTACCGGTGACAGGTTCACCGCCAGCCGCAGGTCGCGGTGACCGTTTCGAATCCATTGCCCCACATCACGGCAGGCCCGGTCCAGTACGCATTCGCTGAGCTTGGAAATCAGTTTGGTTTCTTCCGCCAACGGCAGGAAGTCGCGGGGATATAGTAAGCCGCGTTCCGGGTGTTGCCAGCGTACAAGTGCCTCCAGGCCTACAATCCGGTTGCTGGTGGAGCACACCTGGGGCTGGTAGAACACCCGTAGTTCGTCCCTCTCCAGTGCCAGCCTAAGGTCCCGTTCCAGGTTCAGGCGGTTCGCGGTGTCGATGCTCATGCTCTCGGAATAGAAACGATAGCCATCCTTTCCCCGGGCTTTGACGTGGTACATGGCAATGTCGGCATTCTGGATCAGGTGATCCATCGACTCACCGGCCTCCGGATAGATGGCAATGCCGATACTCACGCCTACAAACACCTCGTGCTCACCCAACTGGAACGGAGCACGCAGTGCCTTGATCAGTTTCTTGGAGATCTGTCTTGCGTCTTCATGGCTGTGGATGGACGGAAGCAGCAGGGTAAATTCGTCACCACCGAAACGGGACAGGGTGTCACCCTTGCGCAGGCAGCGCTCAAGTCTCTGGGTAACCGCCTGCAGCAAGCGGTCGCCCATGGCATGGCCGAGAGTGTCGTTGATGACCTTGAAACGGTCCAGGTCCAGGAACATGACGGCCAGTTTCTGTTCGCTGCGGCGGGCATGGGTGATGGCCAGGTCCAGTCGGTCCTTGAACAGGGCGCGATTGGGAAGTCGGGTCAGCAGGTCGTGGTAGGCCTGGAAGTTGATAAAGGCTTCCGCTTCCTTGCGCTCGGTAACATCCCGGGCAGTGCCATAGTAACGTGCCTCCCGGCCGCCGTGTTTGCCGGTTTCGGCATTGGAGTGGGGCCAGGTCTCGGGATCGATGGGAAATGCGGTGATTTCAAAGTGCCGGTTGGCCTTGCGGCTGCCCCGGGTTTTCAGCCGGACTTCCAGGGTACGGGGATTGTCGGCGGAAATATTGGGCCCTTTGAGGGCATAGGTGCCCCTGGCGATGTCCCGGTCGTCGAGAATGTGACGAAAGTGCCGGCCACAGAGTTCAGCGGGCTCATAGCCCAGCAGGCTTTCGATCTTGCTGTTCACAAAGCAGAAATGGCCGTCGCCATCGAGCATGAACACAATGTCCGGGGAACTGTTGACGATGTAACGGTGGAGTTCTTCCGATTTTTCCAGGCGCATGCGGATATGTTCATGGGCACGGATCAGGGAGCGCTTGCCGAGTACCCCGTTGACGGTAGCGAGCAGCTCTTCTGGGTCGAACGGCTTGCGGATATAGTCCAGGGCGCCCCTGCGCAGGGCCCGGCTGACGGAGCTGAACGAGCTTTCTCCGCTGACTACGATGACACCACAGTCCGGCTGTTCCGACGACAGCCGCTCCATGACATCGAAGCCGTCCACATCGGGCATGCGCAGATCCAGCATCGCCAGGTCAAAGGTTTCGGTCTCAAGGACCCGATAGGCCATGCGGCCACCTTCCGCCTGGGTGACGTCATAACCCTTGCCTTTGAGCAGTGAAGCCAGGCCAGACAGCAGTCTGGGATCGTCATCGACAACAAGAATTCGTGCCTTTGCGTCGTTGCCGGAGGTCCATTCGGTGCTCGAAGGTTTCATTTTTTAGGCCCGTCGCTTTTCGTCATTCGTCATCGTTTTTGTTATTTGCCGCCGAGGGGAACAGTATTCGGAATGCTGTCCCTCCACGCCCTGTGCGGCAATTAATGATGC
Organism: uncultured Marinobacter sp.; assembly: GCA_964521055.1. GTDB lineage: Bacteria > Pseudomonadota > Gammaproteobacteria > Pseudomonadales > Oleiphilaceae > Marinobacter. The sequence goes on along the minus strand of CAZFPG010000280.1, from coordinate 2,271 downwards.
CCTCCATGTCATCAATGAGTTGTTTTACCACGCTCAGGCCAAGGCCGCTGTGGCCCTTGCCCTTGGTGGATCGAACCGGCGAGAACAGGTTCTTGCGGATATCGGCAGGAATTCCTTTGCCTGTATCCGCTATCTCCAGTTCAACCCAGGTTTTTCCGCTTTGCCAGACTGGAGCCAGTGTGTGAATAGACACATCGCCGCCGTCGGGCAGGCTCTCCGCCGCATTGCGAACCAGATTGATTACTACCTGCCGTACGATCGCGCCAGGTACCGAGACGTCTGCTGGTTCGTCGCAAAGATCCAGCGTCAGAGTCTTGCGGTCGCCACTGAAAAGACTATCGTCCAGCAGGTCCCGCAGTGATCGCAGCTCATCGTTCAGGTTACAGACGCCGGGTGTTTCCGATGCGTCAAGCCCCGGTGCACGGCTGATCTGCAACAGTAGGTCACCTGCACGATCGAGTTCATCACGGATGACGTCCAGCTCCTCCTGGACTTCATCATCATCGAGCCGGTTCCTCAACTGATAGATGTATTGCCGGATAATGGTCAGCGGATTGCTGACCTCGTGAACCTGGCGCCGGATAGCGTCCCGGGCCAGTTCCGCCTGGATACTCTCCTGGCTGTCCCTGTTGTCGGCCAGCATGGTGGCAACGGCCTGTGAAAGCTTTTCGCTGAACAGCCGCCCGAGCTCTTCGGTTTGCCCGGAGTTGTCCTTGTCGGTACCCACTGCAAATACCCCGGCGCATTGCTCGTCACCGGTAACGGGAATGGCAACCAGTGAGGGGGTCTTCAGCAGCGACAGCAGTTGCCGGTCCAGAACCGTTGGTACGCGCTCGTCCAGGCACAGGGCAACGCCGCTGGTGAATGCTTCGGTCAGTACGCTGGCGGCCGGTCCGCTGGCCACCGTGAGATCAGGGATGTTGCCATTGCTGGCAGACAGGAGCGTCAGACCATCCCCGGCCTGGCCGAAATACAGTGCGGGCAGGCCGGTAATCAGCGTCAGACTATTGACCGTAGCTGCCAGGCACTCCTGGGCACTACCGCGAATAGGGGACAGATCCAGAGCCTGGTTGGCCATGGCCTGTTTCAATACTGTCTGTTTGAGCTTGTGGTTGGACTGGCTGGCATCGTATTCATCTGAAAGCGGTATGCCAAGGGATTCGGCCACGCCACTCACTTCCTGGTCAATGCGCCGTTTGATTTCCCGTGTCAGCTCTTCGTTCAGGCCAAAAATGGTACCGGCGGCGGCAACACCTGCTGCGTCCGAAAGCGCCAGCCGCGTGGCGAGGCTGATCAGCTTGACAAGATGGCCAGCGTCGCGGATTTCCGTTGGCATCGCCTGCTGGTAGCGCATGGCATCGGCGGCCATGGGCCCCAGGCCCCAGGAACTGACCAACTCTGCTGCAATGTCGGACTGGTGGTCAAAATAGTACTGTTGGGTTTCACCCGGTGGTGTTTTCAGGGCAATCAGTTCGCCAACATTGTGAAGCATGCCCAACATGAACGCCTGGTCGGGTTCGGGGTAGCGTGTCAGCGTGCCCAGGGCCCGCGCCGTCAGGGCCGTTGTCAGGGAGTGTCGCCAGAAGTCCCGGAGTTGTTGCCACTGGTCGGCTCCCAGTTCATAGAGAATCTGACGCAGTGCAGCGGTCAGCACCAGGGTATGGAAGCGCCGCGTTCCGAGCCGTAGAAGGGCCTGATCTATTGAGCGGATTTCTGCAGTGGGGCCATACAATGCTGAATTGGCAAGGGCGAGAACCCTTGATACGAGGGCAGTATCGGCAGAAACAATGTCACTGATCTTGCGGTAGCTCTCGTCCTGATGACAGGCTTCCAGCGCCCTGAGGGTGACCTCCGGGAGACTTGGTAACTGTATGTCAGGGGCAATCTGCATAAGCCAGCCTGTATTCAATACCTGATTAGTCGTCAGTTTCTGACAGTTTGTTCATAAAAAACATTGGACCTGAGCTTAGACAATAAGCTGCATTTATTAAACAGTTATTGTTCCTTTTTTAGGCAGAGTATTACCCGCCTTGTGATGTGTGTAAACTTTTTACAGATAAAATGTAGTGGGTTCGTCCATTCTTGGTCGTCCGGATAGCTCGTTTTTGGCTACAGTTAGAACTCTGTCCGGGTTACAATTTGACGCAGTGCACATATTTCCCCCGGAAATGTGCCAGTCAACGGATCAGACGGCGCCAGAAAAAGAACCCATGACGGACTCGCGCACGACCAGGCAACTGGAGAGCCAACCCAGTACGCTGGCGATAACCG
>CAZFPG010000279.1:0-4746 GCA_964521055.1 uncultured Marinobacter sp. | reverse complement strand
GGCAGTCAAGGCGCTTACCAACGAAGGCGCGAAGTCCGCGGCAACGATTCAGGAAGCGGTGGAAGGCGCCGAGGTGGTGATTTCCATGCTGCCAGCAGGGCAGCACGTGGAATCGGTTTACCTGGGTGACAACGGCCTGCTGAAAAGCCTGCCGTCCACCACATTGGTCATCGATTCGTCCACCATTGCGCCGGAGACCGCAAAGGGCGTGGCGGAAGCGGCCATTGCTGCCGGTATTACCTTTATGGACGCGCCTGTGTCTGGCGGTGTGGGCGGGGCCAAAGCGGGCACGCTGACCTTTATCTGCGGCGGTGAGGCAGACGCCTTCGAGCGCGCCAAACCCATCCTGGAAGGCATGGGCAAGAACATCTTTCATGCCGGCCCCCATGGTGCCGGGCAGATCGCCAAGATCTGCAACAACATGCTGCTGGCCATCCTGATGAGCGGTACCAGTGAGGCCCTGGCCCTGGGTGTGAAGAACGGGCTGGACCCGGCCGTGCTGTCGGAGATCATGAAGCAGAGCTCCGGGGGCAACTGGGCGTTGAACGTCTACAACCCCTGGCCGGGTGTGATGGAAGGGGTGCCGGCGTCCCGCAATTACGAAGGCGGCTTCCTGGTCAACCTGATGAACAAGGACCTGGGCCTGGCCTTCGACAATGCCGTCAGGAATCAGGCGCCGATTCCCATGGGATCGCTGGCCCGTAACCTGTTTGCGCTGCATGCCAACGAGGGTAATGGGGGGCTGGACTTCTCCAGTATCCAGAAGTTCTATTACCGTGGGCAGAGCTGAGGCACTGAGCCTTCGGAACCTGGTGGGGAGTATTTTCATTACTTGCCAGCGGGTTTTGAAGGCGTTTATTTTTAGCTCAAAGTTTACCTTTACGTAAACTATAGCCTGTGCTAAACATTGAGAACAGAAATCGTCCACAACAATAAAAGGACTGGATTATGAGCCTCCCGGAATACCAATCGGTCTACGACAATTTCGATCCTGCCAGCCTGGAAGCGGAGGTGCTGAAGGGCAGCCTGGACGCCGGCCTGAACGTTTGCACTGAGATATGTGACAAGTGGGCAGACGACCACCAGCGGGTCGCCCTGTATTACGAGAGGGCTGACGGTGGCTCCGGCAAGCTCACCTTTGCGGAGCTGAAAGAGAAATCCGCCCGCTTTGCGAATTATCTGAAATCACGGGGTATTGGCAAAGGCGACCGGGTTGCTGCCCTGTTGCCCCGCAGCCCCGAGTTGCTCATCGTGATCGCCGGCACCCTCAGAGCCGGTGCTGTCTACCAGCCTTTGTTTACCGCCTTCGGCCCGGGAGCCATCGAATATCGCTTCGAGCGGGCGCAGACCAGGCTGGTGGTGACTGACCCGGTCAACTACCCCAAGCTGATCGAAGTGAAGGACTGCGCACCGGTGGTTTGCGTAAACGCTGCCGAAGTCAGTGGCGACATCCCGGACTTTGACAAGACCCTGGCGGAACAGTCTGACCAGTTTGAGCCGGTGCTGATCAAGGGCAGTGATCCGTTCCTGCAGATGTTCACCTCCGGTACCGTGGGCAAGTCCAAGGGTGTGGCGGTGCCGGCCAAGGCTTTGTTGGCGTTCTATGTGTACATGAAGTACGCCATCGACCTGCGGGACGACGACGTGTTCTGGAACGTGGCCGACCCAGGCTGGGCCTATGGTCTTTACTACGCGGTGGTCGGCCCGCTGCTGATGGGCCATGCCACCCACTTCAACCCGGGCGCTTTTACCCCGGAAACCACCTACGACATGATCCGCAAATACAGGATCACCAACCTGGCGGCGGCCCCCACGGCCTATCGGCTGCTGAAGGCCAACGATCACGTGCTGCCAGAGGGTGAGAACCTTGGTTTGCGGGTGGCTAGCAGCGCCGGCGAGCCCCTGAACCCGGAAGTGGTTAACTGGATCGAGAGACGCCATTTCTGCCCGGTAAAAGACCATTACGGCCAGACTGAAACCGGCATGACCTGCTGCAACTTCCATGGCCTTGAGCATCCGGTACGCCCGGGCTCCATGGGCTACTCCTCCCCGGGCCACAAGGTCGTTGCCCTGAACGAGAAGAATGAAGAAGTGGGTGAGGGCGAAATCGGCCAACTGGCGGTGGATGTGAAAGCCTCGCCACTGTTTCACTTCGACGGCTACACCTGGGGTGAGAAGGACCCCTTCGTGAATGGTTACTACCTTACCGGCGACATGGTGGTGAACCACGGTGACGGCTGCTTCTCGTTCAGTGGCCGTGACGACGACATCATTACCACGGCGGGCTACCGTGTTGGCCCGGCTGATGTGGAAAGCACCCTGCTGGAACACAAGGCCGTCGCCGAGTCGGGTGTGGTGGCCAAGCCCGACGAAAAGCGGGGCTCCATTATCAAGGCCTACGTGGTGATCAAGAGCGACCAGGAACCAGAGGACGAGCAAGCGCTGAAGGATGAGTTGCAGGAACTGGTACGTCATCGCCTGTCCGCCCACGCCTACCCGCGTGAAATCGAGTTTGTGGATGAGTTGCCGAAAACCCCCAGCGGCAAGATCCAGCGTTTCGTTCTGCGCAACCAGGCCAGGGAGGAGAAACAGGGATGATCGTTACCCTGGAAGAGCTTCAGACCTTCCTCACCGAGCAGTTTCCCCAGGGTGACCGCTACGGCACCCTTGAGCAGTTGGGAGATGGATGGGCCGAAATGAAACTGGAGGTGGACGAAGGACACCTGCGCCCCGGCGGCACGGTGTCCGGCCCCGCCATGATGGCGCTGGCGGATGTGGCCGTGTACGCCGCCCTGCTGGGGAAAATCGGGCTGGTGCCGTTGGCCGTCACCAGCAACCTGAACATAAATTTCCTGCGTAAGCCGGTGGCCCATAGCCCGATTCGGGCGCGGGCGAAAATGCTGAGAATCGGCAGGGCCAGCGGGGTGGGCGAGGTTTTCGTCTACTCCGACGGTCTGGATGAGCCGGTGGCCCACGCCACCATTACCTACAGCATTCCGGCACAGCGGTAACAGCATGGAAGTCAGTGACCTTACCGTGCCGCTGGGGGATGGAGTCAGGGTGCAGGCGCAACGCCTGAGCCACAGGAGCAGCTGTGGGCCAGTGCTGGTTTTCCTGCACGAATCCCTGGGCAATATAGCGCTCTGGAAGCAGTTTCCGCACCGCCTGGCTGAGGCATCGGGTCTGGATGCCCTGGTCTATGAGCGCCGTGGTTATGGCGCTTCCAGCGATGAGCCGTTGCCGCGCCCCTACGACTATCTGGAGCAGGAAGGCAGGGTGTGGTTGCCCCGGTTGCTGGATGCCCTGAGGGTTAATGAGGTAATACTGGTAGGCCACAGTGACGGCGGTTCCATCGCACTGATTGCCGCGGCAGTGCTGGGTGACCGGGTAAAGGCACTGGTCACCATGGCCGCCCATACCTGGGCAGACCACCTGACCCTGGCCGGCATCCGCGACATGCGGCGCCGCTATACGGAAGAAGGCATTCGCGAAAAACTGCTGCGTCACCACGGCGACCGTACAGACCCGCTGTTCCATGCCTGGCAGGATGTCTGGCTCGATGAGGGGTTTCAGCAGTCGCTGGATTTTGCGCCCTGGCTGGACGCCATTCAATGCCCGGCTATGATCATTCAGGGGGAAGACGATGAATACGGGATTCCGGAACAGGTAACCCGTATTGCGGACGGTATCGGACCCCTTGCAACGCCGGTTTTCATGCCTGAAACAGGCCACTCGCCGCATTTGCAGCAGCCCGACAGGGTGCTATCACTGATATGCGACTTTTTGCGGGTAGAGATTGATCAAAAAAGTTCGAATTGCGGTTGACGTTTACGTAGACGTCAATCTACTCTGTGACTAGTATAAATGCACAACAATAACAAAAGGTAGAATGGCCCATGAGTGACCCGTTCGTTCTGGAGACCCAAAACCTCGTCAAAGAGTTCAAGGGCTTTGTGGCGGTGGATGACGTCAACCTGAAGGTGCAGCGTGGCCACATTCATGCCCTCATTGGCCCCAATGGCGCGGGCAAGACAACCGTCTTCAACCTGCTCACCAAATTCCTGATTCCCACCCGGGGCAAAATCCTGTTCAAGGGGCAGGACATCACTTCCATGAAGTCGGCTGCCATTGCCCGCAAGGGTGTGGTTCGGTCCTTCCAGATTTCTGCCGTGTTCCCCCACATGACTGCGCTGGAGAATATCCGCGTGGCGCTCCAGAGCTTCGAAGGCAACTCATTCGCCTTCTGGAAATCCGGCGATTCCCTGAACAAGCTCAATGATCGTTGCATGGAGCTGCTGGACAGCGTGGGCCTTGCGGATTTTGCCCATACCACCACCGTGGAACTGGCCTACGGCCGCAAACGCGCGCTGGAACTGGCGACGACCCTGGCCATGGAGCCAGAGCTTATGCTGCTGGATGAGCCCACCCAGGGCATGGGCAGTGAAGATGTGGACCAGGTTGTAGAGCTGGTGCGCAAAGCCGCCCAGGGCCGGACGGTGCTGATGGTTGAGCACAATCTGAGTGTGGTCAGCAAACTCTGCGACCGTATCAGCGTGCTCGCCCAGGGTTCGATACTGACCGAAGGCGATTACCAGGAGGTTTCCGATGACCCTCGGGTACGCGAGGTGTACATGGGCGGTGCTACAGCCACCAAGCAGGAGACAGCGGAATGAGCCAGGCCCATCGCAAGGAATACGAACAGCTTCGCATTTCAGGGCTGCATGCGTTTTACGGTGAGTCCCACAT
>CAZFPG010000278.1:0-4765 GCA_964521055.1 uncultured Marinobacter sp. | reverse complement strand
GATGTCTTACGATCTCATCGCCCTTTTCATGTTCGCCTCGATGATGTTGATGCTGATGACCGGCCAGCGTGTGTTTGGGGCCATCGGTGCCGTTGCGGCAGCGTCAGCGTTGGCTTTGTGGGGGGTAGGTGGTTCCGATATTCCCTTCTCATCCGCCATGAAACTGATGAACTGGTATCCGCTGCTGACGCTGCCGATGTTTATCTTCATGGGCTACGTGCTCTCGGAATCGAAAATCGCCGACGACCTTTACCGAATGTTCCATGTCTGGATGGGGCCAGTTCATGGAGGCCTCGCCATTGGCACCATTGGCCTGATGGTGCTTGTGTCGGCCATGAACGGGTTGTCGGTCGCCGGCATGGCCATCGGTGCAACCATCGCCTTGCCCGAACTGCTCCGGCGTGGTTATGACAAGCGTATGGTAACCGGCGTGGTTCAGGCGGGCTCGTCCCTGGGCATACTGGTACCGCCGTCGGTGGTGCTGGTGCTATACGCTATGATCGCCCGCCAGCCGGTGGGGCAGCTCTGGCTGGCGGGCGTCGTGCCTGGGCTGATCATGGCCGTGATGTTTATTGTCTACATAGCCGTGCGCTGCCGCCTTCAGCCTGAACTCGGGCCTGTGCTGCCAAAAGAGGAACGCCAGGTCAGTCTGAGCCAGAAGTTACGTCTGTTGCGGGCCGGGGTTCTGCCGGTAGTGATTTTCGCTTCGATGATGGTGCCGTTCGTCAAAGGCTGGACCAGCCTGGTGGAAAGTTCAGCCATTGGCGCCATGGCGGCGTTCATCGCGGCGATTCTCAAGGGCCGGATGAACCGGACGGTGTTCGAAGCCTCCGTGCGCCAGACGCTGGCTATTTCCTGCATGTTCATGTGGATTATCCTCGCCGCCCTCGGTTTCGGGGCGGTGTTCGACGGGCTGGGCGCTGTGAAGGCCGTCGACAGCCTGTTTACCGAGCATCTTGGGCTCAGCCCCTGGATGATCCTGATCATGATGCAGTTATCGTTTCTGTTGATGGGCACGTTTCTGGACGATACGGCAATGCTGGTTATTGTTGCGCCCTTGTATGTGCCGCTGGTGGCGGCCCTGGGGTTTGATCTGATCTGGTATGGCGTGCTGTACACGATCACTACCCAGATTGCCTACATGACGCCCCCATTCGGTTACAACCTGTTCCTGATGCGGGCCATGGCACCGCCTGAAATTTCCCTGCGTGATATCTACAGCTCGATTCTCCCTTTTGTCTGCGTGATGCTGGTGGCGCTGTCACTGATCATGACGTTTCCACAGATTGCGCTCTGGCTGCCGGAGTATGTTTACACCAGGTGAACCGTCAACGTTTTTGGATGAACACGAATGTCGAGTAACACCCCGGAGGCCGGCCGGCTTCCATAACAAGCGTCAGTCAAGGAGGTCGACATGACCACAAGACGTAATTTTCTCGCATCAGCATCCGTAGCAGCACTGGCGGGGGCCGCCGCCCTCACGCCGCCCAGACTATACGCGCAGGAGCCGAAAATACGATGGCGGCTGCAAACCTACGCCGGGCCGGCACTGGCAGAGCATGTGGTCAAACCCGCGATCGACAGCTTCAACCGTATTGCCGGTAAAGAGATGCAGATCGAGCTCTATTTTGCCGATCAGCTTGTTCCCACGGGGGAACTGTTCCGCGCCATGCAGAAAGGTACCATTGACGCGGTTCAATCCGATGACGATTCCATGGCATCGCCCACCGAAGTTACCGTCTTCGGTGGCTACTTTCCGTTCGCCAGCCGCTACTCGCTGGACGTGCCAGTGCTGTTCAATCAGTATGGGCTCAACGAAATCTGGGACGAGGAATATTCCAAAGTGGGCGTGAAGCACCTGTCCGCAGGTGCCTGGGATCCCTGCCATTTTGCCACCAAAGAGCCGATTCGCAGTCTCGCTGACCTCAAAGGCAAGCGTGTATTCACCTTCCCAACCGCGGGCCGTTTCATGAGCCAGTTCGGGGTGGTGCCGGTTCAGCTTCCCTGGGAAGACATTGAGGTTGCGGTGCAGACGGGTGAGCTGGACGGCATTGCCTGGTCTGGCATTACCGAGGACTACACGGTGGGCTGGGCAGACGTGACCAATTACTTCCTGACCAACAACATCTCCGGTGCCTGGGCGGGATCCTTCTTCGCCAACATGGATCGCTACAACGAGCTTCCGGATCATCTCAAGGAACTGCTTAAACTGACCATGGACAGTTCACACTACTACCGGCAGTGGTGGTATTGGGGAGGTGAGGCCAAACTGCGTACAGACGGTACGAAAATGAAGCTGACCACCATTCCGGACGAGGAGTGGGCAGAAGTCGAAAAGGCGGCGCGTGTGTTCTGGGACGAGGTCGCTCAGGAATCCGAAACCAAGGGCCGGGTCGTCAGGATACTGAAGGAATACAACGAAAAAATGGAGAAGGCAGGGCGGCCCTATCGATACACCTGATGGGATCGCGGAGAAACACTGCGTTCAGCGGCGATCACTCCTGGATCAACTCGTCACTGAACGCGGCGTCTTTTAGCCTAATTGATATTGTTATTGTGGAGCCGTGAGATGGCAGCTCAACTGTCTTTTAAAGAACTGAAAAAATGTGTCGAAGACGGCACCATTGATACGGTCGTGGCGGCGATTCCGGATATGCAGGGGCGCCTAATGGGCAAGCGCTTCCAGGCCCAGTACTTTGTCGATACCGCGTGGGAGGAGAGCCACTGCTGCAAGTACCTTGTGGCCACCGATCTCGAAATGACAACGGTGGAGAACTACGCCTCGACCAGTTGGGCGGCCGGTTATGGCGACTATGTGATGAAGCCGGATCTGACCACCCTGCGCCGCCTGCCGTGGCTCGAGGGTACCGCCTTCATCCTGTGTGATCTGATTGACCACGTCACGCACGAGCCCGTTCCACACTCGCCACGGGCAGTCCTGAAAAAACAACTGGAACGGCTCTCGGCCATGGGACTACAGATGACCACGGCCACTGAACTGGAATTTTTCATCTTCCGGGAGACTTTCGAGGAGATGCAGAAGCGTCAGTACCACCATATGACACCCATCAGCCCTTATAACGAGGATTACCACATCTTCCAGACCACTCGTGAGGAAGACGTGATGCGGCCAATTCGAAACGGGCTCTACCAGGCGGGCATCACGGTTGAGAGCAGTAAGGGTGAGGCCGACGCCGGTCAGGCCGAACTCAACATTCACTACTCCGACCCGCTGACCATGGCCGACACTCATGTCCTGGTGAAAAATGCCGTGAAGGAAATTGCCTGGCAGCATGGGCGCAGTGTGAGTTTCATGGCCAAGTGGAACCACAACGCTGCCGGGTCATCCAGCCATATCCATCAGGCCCTCTCGGACAGCAACGGAGAATCGGTGTTTTAGGACCCAAGTGGCGCCCATGGCATGTCCAAAACCATGGAGCATGCGCTGGCCGGGTTACTGGAATACGCGAATGACACCACCTTCTTCCTCGCGCCTTACGTTAACTCGTACAAACGATTTGCCGCCGGCACCTTCGCTCCGACCAGCACCGTCTGGTCCATCGATAACCGCACCGCAGGCTACCGGGTTGTCGCACCGAACACGGATGCCGTGCGGGTGGAGTGCCGTATCGGCGGGTCGGACCTCAATCCGTATCTGGCACTGGCGTCGCAGATTGCTGTCACCATCGCTGGCATCGAAGGCAAGCTCGAGCTGGAACCGGAATTCTCCGGCAATGCGTATGGCGCCGAGTCTGCGCGCAGCATTCCATCCACATTGAGAGCAGCCACTGAGTCCTTACGCGGCTCGACCATGCTGCGGGAAGCCATGGGCAACGACGTTATTGATCACTACGTGCGCTGTGCGGAGTGGGAGCAGGAAGATTTTGACCGTGTTGTCACCGATTACGAAGTCAAACGTGGATTTGAGCAGGCGTAGGACATAGCTATGAGCACTACCATTCAATGTATATCGCCCATCGATGGTTCCGTGTATGTGGAGCGGACAACACTTGCCCTCGAATCCGCGCGTGAGGCAGTCGCCAGGGCAAAAAACGCACAGCCGGGGTGGGCCGCCCTGCCGTTATCAGAACGGGTGCAACGGGTCCGCGATGGCATCGCCCGTCTGGGTGACATGAATGACGACATCGTCGAAAAACTGGCCTGGCAGATGGGGCGGCCTGTGCGCTACGGCGGCGAGTTCGGGGGCGTGGACGAGCGTGCCGGGGTGATGGCGGATCTTGCGGAAGAAGGGCTTGCGCCCATCGAGATCGAAAACAGCCCGTCGTTTCATCGCTATATCCGGCGCGAACCCCATGGCGCCGTGCTGGTTGTCGCGCCCTGGAACTATCCGTACATGACGGCGGTTAACACCGTCGTTCCAGCCCTGATTGCCGGTAACGCCGTGTTTCTCAAACACGCGTCACAAACGCCCCTGGTCGGTGAACACATGGCTGAGGCGTTCCACGCCGCTGGCGTCCCCAGAGAGGTATTCCAGAATGTGTTCCTGTCCCACGAGACCACTTCCGCGCTGATCGCGGAAAAAGCCTTCGGTTTCGTGAATTTTACCGGTTCGGTGAATGGGGGGCAGGCCATCGAGCGAGCCGCTGCCGGCACCTTTACCGGCGTGGGGTTGGAACTTGGCGGTAAGGACCCCGGTTATGTGATGGACGATGCGGATCTGGATACCGCAGTGGAGACACTGATCGACGGCGCCATGTTCAATGCCGGCCAGTGTTGCTGCGGCATTGAGCGCATTTACGTCGCA
>CAZFPG010000277.1:0-4785 GCA_964521055.1 uncultured Marinobacter sp. | reverse complement strand
ATTTCGCCGGCCAGCCGGGTTGCCTTGGCAATGTTGGTCAGGGATTCGTCCACGGCGATGACTTCCACATCCTTCAGGTAGTGGGCCAGCTCCATGGCGCGTTGGCCGGACTGGGCGCCGCATACCATGATGCGCAGGGTGTCTGGTAACTGCTCGGTGTTCATGCCCAGTTCCGTTGCCATCATCGACTTCAGGCTGGTTTCGGAGCGGTAGGCGAGTTTTGACCAGCTGGGCCAGGCCTGGGGTACGTCGGTTTTATCCAGGCACAACTCTTCGGCTTTTTCGTCGAAATTCTGTTTGATGGCCTCTTCCGAAGCGCGGTTGTAATAGCTGGCTGCCATAACGGCTTGCAGGGCCACTGGCCAGTCCACCAGGTTCCAGCGGCCAAGTTGCACCGCGAACTTCTGGTGGAACATGGCACCGTACATGGCGCTGATGATCAGCGAGCCGATCATGCCGTCCTGTTCCTCGCCCATGGCCAGTTGCGCGCAGATGCTGTCGTGGATGGCAGAAACCAGTCGTTCCTCGTCATCTTCCGCGGTCAGGGCGTAGCCGGTGCGGTCTGCGTACAGGGCAAGGGCCAGCGCCAGTGGCTGAAGCTCGTCCCGCAGATCAACCGTCTGTGCCACCTCAGCAACAATGGCGCGGCGTAGCAGGGTAACCAGCTCTTCCACAGCCGGATCCGGCATCAGGGTTTTTTCCAGGGCCAGAATCAGCAGTTCGTCTTCGCTGGCGGCATCCAGGGCCACCTGGGCGTTAGGGTTTTCCAGATCGTATTGTTGGCGGATGATGGCTGCCACGAAGCGTCCGATTTCCTGGTGGGGCAGGCCGTCATGACGAAGCAGGAGGATGGCGTCCCGCGCCAGTTTTGAGTCCGCTTTCTGCACGTCCAGGTGTTCGGCGCAGGTGAGCATGCCGCTGTAGATGGATGGCCATTCCAGGCCCATTTCCAGCAATTTGCGATAATGCAGGTAAGAGACATCGAACTGGCCCTGCAGGCGTTTGGCATGGGCAACACCGCAGAAAGCGGCGGCGGATTGCCGGTCCATCTCCAGGGCCTGAATGAAATACTGCTCCGCCAGGGCCGGGCGTTCGGAACGTATGGCCCAGTAACCGAGGTTGGTAAACTGCTGTGGTTGCGCAGGGTCCTGGCTCAGGCTGTCTGTAAACAGGGTGTGTGCCTTCTCCAGGTGCCCGTCATCCAGCTCCACACGCCCCAGGAGCCCCAGCGCTGCCGCATTGCCCGGCTCCTGTGCCAGAATTTCGCCGAGGTATCCCCGGCACTCATGCCGCGCCTTGATGCGCTGAACCAGCGACATCGGGCTGTTTGATTCCCCATAGGCCAGGTTCGACTGCAGCAGAAGCCGCGCGATATGAGCCTTTTGTGCTTCGGTGGCGTGGATATTGTGCTGTGCTTGCATGGGACACCTCATAAAACCCGCCGCGGCAACCTGAGCGGCAATGGTCTGCAGTTTTTTTGACGTTTTGCAGTGCTTTGAGGTGGAAGTAGCGAAACCCGTGCCAGTTTCCGATGTTGGTTCTACGCTTATCCTTCGACGAGTTTCTTCAGGCGTCCATAGACCGTGTCTGACTGTGCTCTCAATTTGCGTGTCAACGCCTGGTATTGAAGCGTCACTTGTTCATGGTTGGCGAGGGTATCGGCAGCCATTGTCAGAAGTTTTCGGCTCAAACCAGGGTGCTGCCCGCTGACAGTCCGTTCTGGCATGGCGAGTTCGTCGTACAGGTCGATCAGTTTTTCGGTGGTAACAAGCCCAATTGTGGGTGTACCCAGTCCAATAGGACAGACGTTTGCGTGGAAGCGTGGTCCGATAGCAAGTTCTGCATCCCGGTACAATGCGAACAGGGTTTTTTCCGCCCCCATACCGTGGAGCAGTGGAGCAATGCTGACCTGCCATCGCCGGATTGTGTCGGGGAGTGCCTGGATGACGTCTCCAATAGGGGTCAGGTCACTGTATATATGGGGCACGAGCACTAGTTCCAGGTCTGGCCAGGTCTGGCAGGCTTCAGTAATGAACTGGGAAATTTCTGCAATAAAACCTTCATAGTTGAGTTTGCCTCCCGTGCCCGGAAAACGGCGCTCCGGTCTGTCGGTAGCCAGGTTGAGGACCCAGAAGCGCTTGCCTTTCAAGGGGGCAGGTACGGAAGTATCCCCCGGGTCAACAAAGAAACCGGGGTCCGGGGTAGTGAGCACCTGCCCGGCAATGTCGGACCCGAGGTATTGCTGTAGATATTTTCCGGAGCCATCGTTCCTGACGGAGACCAGGCACTGGGGATGGGAAAGGGCAGTTTCAATAAACTTGCGGAAACGAGCGACGGTATTGCTGCTGACACCAATGTTCGGGTCACAGCCCAACGCATGGAAGAAGAGTGGCGTTTTGATGTCCTTTAAAAGTTCAGGCGCCATATCGATGGTGGTACCGGTACTTGAATCTTCCAGCCACAGTTCGAAGTAGTTTCCGCCCCCAATAACCGTAAGCTCGCTCGCATTGATTTCCTTGACCAGGGATCGGTCCCATTGCCAACGATTCTGTCCCTGATAATTGCGGTAGGTGCGTCGGATTTCCTTGGACCGGACTGCAAGCTTCCAGTTATTCAGTTGGCATACACGGCTGTAAAACCCGTTATGGCTGGCATTGTCACCAATATTCCCATCAAAACTGGCAATGTGCAGGACGTTTTTGCTCGTGTGTGGCAAGGTTTTTCCTCCTGATCAGGAAAGCGGGAAGGCCCGCATTTTGAGATGCGGCGGTGAAACCACGTATCAAGCGTGCTGTGTTGTCTATAATGTGAAACTGGTAAGGATCTTGCAAAAAAAATCCGATAAACAACAGCACCAGGGTTTGTTATGAATGTTGCGATAATTCCTGCTCGTGGTGGGTCCAAGGGGCTGCCAGGAAAAAATATACTCCCGCTGGCCGGTAAACCACTCATTGTGTGGAGCATAGAGCAGGCGATTGCCTCCTCCAGTGTCGATCGTGTGATTGTCAGCACCGACGATTCAGAGATTGGGAGGGTTTCTGAACTGGCTGGTGCGGAGGTCATACATCGGCCGGAGAATATCTCAGGTGACGAAGCCAGCTCTGAATCGGCGTTGCAGCATGTTATGGACACTTTGGCAGAGCGGGGTGAGGCGCCGGATAATGTCGTCTTTCTGCAGTGCACGTCTCCGATAAGACCGCCAGGGTGTATCGATCAGGCATTTGAGGAGTATGCTTCAAAAGGGGCGGATTCGCTATTATCTGTTACGCCGAGCCATCGGTTTTTCTGGAAGCTTTCAACGGATGGGTATGGTGAGCCGCAGAACTATGATCCGTTGCATCGGCCCCGGCGTCAGGAAATGGATAATGCCTATCAGGAGAACGGTTCTATCTATATTTTCTCGAGAGCCATGTTTGAAAGAACCGGCAGCCGGCTAGGGGGGGAAGTTGCGTTGTTTGTGATGGAAGAGCAGACGAGTTATGAAATCGACTCGTCAACGGATTTTGCCATTGTTGATATGTTGATGAAGCAAGCCGGAGCCCGATGAATGTTTATAGACCGCCATATCGATGCTTATTGTGTCAGCGAACGGTTACCCATGACCCGGGCACTGGAAATGCTCAGCAGCAGTAAGAGCAAAACACTGTTTTTGGTTGACGATTTTTTTCGCTTGAAGGGGGCGTTTACTGACGGGGACTTTCGCCGTTGGATCGTATCCCAGGCTGAAATTGATATAAACCTGCCAGTAAAGCTGGCGGCCAATCCCAAACCCGTATTTTCCTACGATTTCGAATCCTCCGACCGACTGGCCGAAAAGCTCAACCGTAAGGTTCAGTACCTGCCACTGGTGGATGCGGACGAACATCTGGTAGGCGTTGCCTCGCTGGGGTCCAACAGCAATATTGTTATCGGCAACCACAGCCTGAACCCGGATGCGCCGGTGTTTGTGATTGCCGAGATCGGAAACAATCATAATGGTTCTCTGGCGTTAGCCAAACAGCTGGTTGACGAGGCCAGGTTGGCGGGTGCTGATTGCGTGAAGTTCCAGATGAGAGATCTGGAGACGCTCTACGCGGCGGGAGTCAACGAAATATCGGCGAGTGAAGATCTGGGCTCGCAGTACGTGCTGGATTTGCTACGACGCTTTCAGCTCTCCGACGAGGAATTTCGGGAAGTTTTCGATTACTGCCACACTCAGGGCATTACCGTTCTGTGCACACCGTTTGACAAGGTCAGTGTTGATAAGCTCGTTGATTACGGTATGGACGGCTTTAAGGTGGCATCTGCCGACCTCACGAATCATGAGCTGCTTACCTACATTGCCCGTGCCGGAAAGCCCATGCTGGTATCCACGGGCATGTCCACCGAACAGGAAATCTATGAGGCGGTCAACGTTCTGCGCCGCGATGCGGCTACCTTTTTGTTGTTGCACTGCAACTCGACTTACCCGGCGCCTTTCAAAGACGTCAACCTGAATTACATGAACCGGCTGGCGGAGATCGGTGATTGCCTGATTGGCTACTCTGGCCATGAGAGGGGCTACCATGTGGCTGTAGCAGCGGTGGCAAAGGGAGCCAAGGTCATTGAGAAGCACTTTACCCTGGACCGCTCCATGGAAGGAAACGACCATAAAGTGTCGCTGTTGCCCGAGGAATTCAAGGCGATGTGCGAGGCCGTTGAGCAGGTCAATACCTCATTGGGTACGAACCAGCCACGAAACCTTTCCCAGGGGGAGATGATTAACCGGGAGGTATTGGGCAAGAGTATCGTGGCGGCCCGCGATAT
>CAZFPG010000276.1:0-4785 GCA_964521055.1 uncultured Marinobacter sp. | reverse complement strand
AGGAGCACAAACGATGAGCGGCAAGAACAACATCATCAGTCAGATTGAATCAGAGCAGATGACCAAGGAAATCCCTGCCTTTGCGCCGGGTGATACCGTGGTTGTCCAGGTACGTGTAACTGAAGGCAACCGCGAGCGTCTGCAGGCGTTTGAAGGCGTTGTTATCGGCAAGCGCAACCGTGGCATGAACTCCTCCTTCACCGTCCGGAAGATTTCCTATGGTGTCGGTGTTGAGCGTACCTTCCAGACCTTTTCCACGCTGATTGAAAGCATCAGTGTGAAGCGTCGTGGAGACGTTCGTCAGGCCAAGCTTTACTACCTGCGCGACCTGTCCGGCAAGGCAGCTCGTATCAAGGAAAAGCTGGGCTGATCAGCGCGGTTCTGCTGATTACAGTTCGTCGAAAAGGCAGCCAACGGCTGCCTTTTTCGTGTCTGATTCACGGAACTGCACTTGTGCCGTTCGTTTCGAGTAGGTTGCCATGAGTCGGAAACCGTCATCCAGAGCTGAGTTGCGACCACAAGACGAAGCGGTCATCGTCCGCTTCACCGATGCGGTCTGGCTTGAGGATGGTCTGGGCGAGAAAACCCGCCAGGCTTATCGCAGTGACCTTGAGCGGTTGGCGGTCTGGCTGCAGGATCAGCCGGGAAAGCCGTTGCTGACAGACGTGCGGCGAACCGATCTGCTGGCCTGGATTTCCCGTGGCCTGGCCGATGGCTTCAAGACATCCACCGCAGCCCGTCGACTGTCCGGGTTGCGGCGGTTCTATCGCTACCTCCTGCGTGAGGGTGTGATTTCCGAAGATCCGACGCTACGCATTGACAGTCCCAGGCTCCCCCGACGGCTGCCTGACTCCCTGTCGGAGGAAGATGTGGAGAACCTCCTGTCGGAGCCCGACCCCGAAGTGCCCATCGAACTTCGTGACAAGGCGATGATGGAGATTCTGTACGGGTGTGGCTTGCGTGTGTCGGAGCTGGTGGAGCTGACCGTAGACGAGGTTAATCTGCGTCAGGGCGTGGTCAGGATCGTTGGTAAAGGCAACAAGGAGCGGATGGTTCCCCTCGGGGAGGAGGCCATCGACTGGCTGGTGCGTTACATGAAGGAGGGGCGGGGTGATCTGCTCAAGGGGCGGGCCTGCAATGCGTTGTTCCCCGGCAACCGCCCGGCGGCAATGACGCGGCAGACCTTCTGGCATCGGATAAAGCACTACGCCGTGCGGGCTGGCATCTACAAGCACCTTTCGCCTCACACCCTGCGGCATGCCTTCGCCACCCACCTGCTGAACAACGGCGCAGACCTGCGGGTCGTCCAGATGCTGTTGGGCCATTCGGACCTGTCCACCACGCAGATATATACTCATGTCGCACGTCAGCGGCTGCAGTCCCTGCATCAGTCCCATCACCCCCGGGGCTAGTGTTGTGCCCGGTTATGCGCCAGCAGCGCGCCTTGATACACTGAACTTTTTGCGGCGATGGGTGTCGCAGCATTCTGGCAGGAATTCTTTCGTCCTGCTGGGACAAGCACCCCGAGCCCTTTAAACTGGAAGCCGATATGTTGATCAAGAATCTGTTCAAATCCTCTCTTCTGTTCGTAATCGTTGCCGTGAGCGGAGTGGCGACACTGCAAGCAGGCGAAGTAGAGGATGCGATTGCCGGGAAACTGACTGCCGCAGTGCCGGGCCTGAAAATCTCCGAGGTTCGCAAGTCTGAAGCGGAGGGGCTGTACGAGGTGTCCAGCAACAATGGTGATACCATATACACCACCGCCGATGGCCAGTATCTTCTTACCGGGGATCTCCTGAAGGTCACTGACAACGGTATCGCCAACGTCTCGGAACAGGGCAGGGTGTCACAGCGCGCCAGGACAATGGCGGAATTTGGAGATGAGGGACTGATCAGCTATGAGGCCAAGGGCGAGGAAAAAGCCTCTGTGGCCGTGTTCACGGATATTGACTGCCCATACTGCCGCAAGCTGCATGATGAAGTGCCGCAACTCAACGAGATGGGCATTACCGTTCACTACTACGGCTTTCCACGCTCCGGGCCCAATACGCCCTCGTTCCGCAAGTACATTTCCGTCTGGTGTTCTGATGACCAGCAGGCAGCCATGGATGCCGCCAAACAGGGCCGCAGTGTGGATGAGCAGAGCTGTGATAATCCGGTCGCGGAACAGTTCCAGCTGGGTGGTCGCGTTGGTGTGACAGGTACCCCGGCGATTGTGCTCGAAGACGGTAACATGGTGCGTGGTTACGTGCCGGCTGAAAAACTGGCTGAAGGCCTGGGGCTGCTCTGATAGTCTACCGAGCTGAGGTTCTGGCTGTTGTGTTGGTCAGGGCTTATTCGGGCGCTCGTTAACCGTTATACTGTCGCTCCCCACAGCAACCCATCGGGAACAGAGGTGAAAGCTTGAAAGACGTCAATGTCGGAATCTGCGGACTGGGAACAGTCGGTGGTGGTACGTTCAACGTACTGACCCGCAACGCTAACCTGATCACGGGCCGGACAGGTTTCAATATCCGGATTGCCAGGGTAGCGACACGCACACCCCGCAAGGATATTGATCTGGGTGATATCCCGTTCAGCACCGACGTATTCGACGTGGTGAATGACCCCTCCGTGGATATTGTGGTGGAGCTGATTGGTGGCTATGAAACCGCACGGGAACTCGTGCTGGCGGCTATCAAGAATGGCAAACACGTGGTGACAGCCAACAAGGCCCTGATTGCGGTTCATGGCAATGAAATCTTCGAGGCGGCGGCAGAGAAGAACGTCATTGTTTCCTATGAGGCGGGTGTTGCCGGTGGTATCCCCGTGATCAAGGCGGTTCGTGAAGGCATGGCGGCTAACCGTGTTGACTGGATAGCCGGCATTATCAACGGCACTGGCAACTACATCCTGACTGAAATGCGCGCCGGCCGTGAATTCGCTGAAGTGCTTAAAGAGGCGCAGGACCTGGGCTATGCTGAAGCCGATCCCACCTTTGACGTTGAAGGCATTGATGCTGCCCATAAGCTGACTATTCTGGCATCCGCCGGTTTCGGTGTGCCGCTTCAGTTCGAGAAAGCCTATACCGAGGGGATTTCCGAGATTACCCCCTACGATATCGCCCACGCCGAGGTTCTGGGCTATCGCATCAAGCACCTGGGTATTGCCCGTCGTCGGGATGAGGGTATTGAACTGCGAGTCCATCCCACGCTGGTTCCCCGCAGCCACCTGATTGCCCAGGTTGACGGTGTACTGAATGCGGTACTGGTGGATGGCGATGCCGTCGGCCAGACCATGTATTACGGCCCGGGTGCGGGCGATGAGGCTACGGCTTCTGCGGTGATTGCCGACATCATTGACGCGGCCCGCTCCGTTGCTGCGCAAAGCAACCAGCGTGTGCCATACCTTGGTTTCGAGCCTGCAGCCATGGAGGACCTTCCGGTACTGCCGATGGAGGATGTCCAGTCTGCCTACTACCTGCGTATCCAGGCACTGGACCACCCCGGTGTTCTGGCGAAAGTGGCCTCTATCCTGAGTGAGCATGGCATTAACATCGAGTCCATCATGCAGAAGGAATCGGAGCTGAAGGATGGTCGTATTCCGGTGATTATCCTGACCCACACGGTCCAGGAGCGCCAGATCAACCGTGCCATTGAAGAACTGGAAGCCCTCAGTGATATCGACGGGAAAGTCGTTCGCATCCGTGCCGAAAACTTTAACTGACAGGAATGCAAGGTGAGATACATCAGTACACGGGGAGAAGCTCCCGCCCTGGGCTTTGAAGATGTCCTGCTGACAGGCCTGGCCACCGACGGTGGCCTGTATGTCCCGGAATCCCTGCCCCATTTCAGCCTCGAGGAAATTCGTAGCTGGCGCGGGCTTCCCTACAGTGAACTGGCCTTCAGGGTGATGCATCCGTTCGTGGACGATGCCATTCCGGCGGAGGATTTCCGCCAGATGCTGGACGACACCTATAGTGACGTCTTCACCCACAAGGCAGTTGCTCCACTGGTTCAACTGGACACCAACGAGTGGGTCATGGAACTCTTCCGTGGCCCCACTCTGGCATTCAAGGATTTCGCCCTTCAGTTGCTGGGGCGCCTGCTGGACTATGTGCTGGAGAAGCGTCAGCAGCATGTGGTGATCATGGGGGCGACGTCGGGAGATACCGGTTCCGCCGCCATTGAAGGCTGCCGTCGCTGCAAGCATGTGGACATATTTATCCTGCACCCCCACGAGCGTGTCTCCGAGGTGCAGCGGCGCCAGATGACCACCGTGAAGGGCGATAACATCCACAACATTGCGGTGCGCGGCAATTTTGACGACTGCCAGCGCATGGTCAAGGCAAGCTTCGGTGACCAGTCCTTCCTGGGCGGCAAAACCCAGCTTGCGGCAGTGAACTCCATCAACTGGGCCCGCATCATGGCCCAGATTGTCTACTACTTTCATGCCTCCCTGGCCCTCGGCGGCCCGGATCGCAGCATGGCGTTTTCGGTGCCTACCGGTAACTTTGGCGACATCTTTGCTGGCTACCTGGCCAAAAAGATGGGCCTGCCCATCTCCCAGTTGGTGATTGCCACCAACCGCAACGATATCCTGCACCGCTTCATGAGCGGCAACCGCTACGAGCAACTGAAGCTGGAGCATACCCTGTCGCCGAGCATGGACATCATGGTATCCAGCAACTTCGAACGCTTGCTGTTTGATCTCCACGGGCGCGATGGAATTGCTGTAAAAGAGCTGCTGGAGAATGCGTCCAAAGGTCCGGTCAGTATTGAAGACTACCGCTGGAAGCATGCTCGT
>CAZFPG010000275.1:0-4789 GCA_964521055.1 uncultured Marinobacter sp. | reverse complement strand
TCATCAATATCGGCCAGCGTCTCATGGCCATAGACCTCCGGCTCGCGGGTTCCGAGCATGTTCAGGTTGGGTCCATGCAGGACGAGTATGGTCGCCATGATTATGTTTGCCTTACTGACTGGATCTACAGGATCGCCGACTTTAGCGGCATTTTCACCCAATAGTGCGTGCTGGAAGCCTTCAGATCAACACTTTTTGACATTCTGCCGTGTGTCGAAAAGTATCCGGGTGAGCGCCAGCGCGATCTTTGCCGTTTACAGGGCCATTGTCGTGAACGGTGAGGAGGAGTTCTATAAGACGTTGGTTTCATGTTCGGTTTTTGTCATCCACGAACAAATCCGGCTCCATACCTGTCCGCTACCCCGGATTTACTCCCTAAGTTCAACCTGATCAACCCGATGGTGGTCTGTCCGTGTCAGGTGATCCGGCACAGACTGGTGGTCTCAGACGCCTGAAAGCCAGGGAGGAATCATGCGAGATACCGAGATCTGCCGAAAACTACTGCAACTGGAAGAACCGTGGCGTGTTGACCGCGTAAAAGTCGATGATCAGGCCAGGGAACTTCATGCCTACCTGGTCGCCGGGAAATCGTGGTTTGGCCTGTCTGGTTTGCAGCGTCCTAAAATGCGTTGGCGACACGCCAACATTGGTGCTTTCAAGACCTTTGTGCATGCAACGCTTCCGGACGACAAGGCTTCGCAGGAGTCGTCCTTTCTTGGTGCGGTAGACCGTGATTTTACTCATGGCCTGGCTCAGCGGGTGGTCGAGTGTCTGAAGGCGGGGCTGGGCTATCGACAGGTGTGCAATCTGTTGGAGATCGACGTCTATCTGGCATGGCAGATACGCCATGCGCTCGACGACGGTCGATTGAATGAAGACGTAACCAGTGTTGACGGAGAGGCCGAGGTGTCCTCACCACGCCAGATTCCGCCCACCGGCGACCCGGTCTGGTTTCGACTCCTGGAGTCGGAGGAATCCATGGATATACGCCTGCTGGGGCTCAGGCTGTTGCTGGCACGGTGTCGGCAGGGGTTTCCGGAACTCTCCAGTAATGACGCCAGGATCATGAGGGTCAATACCGTGCGTCGGTTTTTCATCAAACATGAAAGACAGCTTGACCACGAAGTTTCTCAATTGGCGGAACTGAGGCGCGCAAGCCAGGCGGGAGCGGAATCATGAAGGGTGAGCTAGAAGGTGGATTGATCTCGGTGGCGAGTGCCGCGGAACTGATTGAGCAGGGGCGGGCGCTTACGATTGCCGGTGATGAATCGCTTCTGGGTCAGTTGCCCCGTGGCCAGTGGGTTGGTGGTACCACTCCCTATTTCATGACGGCTGAAGGCGGGCAGTGCCGCAGGGACGCATTGTTCGTTCAGAGTCTGGATACGGTGGACGTCACCGTCGCCAGCTATGATGTGGATACCCTTGCGAACGTCATGGAAGACGCGCCGGAGAACGGTTATTCGATTATTGTCCTTCCTGCAGGCAGCCCGGTGCTGGAGCTATACGCTCACCACGCTCCTGATTTCCCGGACATGTTCATAAAGCCGATCGTCGGCTGGGTTTCCGGTGTTCACCTGGACGAGCTGGGAGAACGCAGTGCAGCCGTCTTTGATGGTCAACGTGGAGCGCTCTATACCGATCACGCCGTCGTTCTTCACGTGCGGTTACCGGAGGGCAGCTCAGCCATGGTGCACACGGTCAACCTGTTCGAGGCCGGCTTCGGGCCGGAGCTGACTTTCGAGGCCACCACTGATTCACCCGGCCAATGCCGTGTGGATGGAGTTGTTGGCAATCTTGCGGAAGTCATAGCGGCCCAGGGAATTGGTCACGAGCTGCCACTGGTGGCGGATTACTGCGGCGCCATGGTCAACGTGAGCATACAGTCGGTGGACGAGTCAGCGGGCATAGTGAAACTCTATGCGCCAGTGTTCGAGGGTGTCCGGTATCGTTTTGCCAGACCGGTTGCCGATTACCCCACCAAATTCATTGCGGCCGTACCCAGGTTTACCGGCAATCTGGTGTTTGGTTGCAACTGTATCCTGAACTACCTCCATTCTGCTCTGGAAGGCAGAAAAACAGCACAACTGACAGGGCCCATCACCTTCGGTGAGGTGGCTTATCAGTTGCTCAATCAGACGGCGGTATTCCTGACCGTGGAAAGTCATGGCCAGCCGGACGGCTAATCACCCGCTGCGGTAACGCAGTTTCGGCCGTGCTCCTTGGAGCGATACAGTGCCCTGTCTGCCCGTTCGCACAGCGCCTGGGAGGTGTCGCCCTTCCAGGCGGCCACACCGCAACTGAAAGTAACGTTGAATTCCCGGTCGCCGGCGGGCTGCAGCAATTCCGAGAATCGCTCACGGATTTCGTTGAGCACGTTGCGGGCATCGCTCTCCCGGGTATCCGGCAGGATGATGGCAAACTCTTCGCCACCATAGCGGCCAATGTGGTCGGTTTTGCGCAGGCGCTGTTTGAGGAACATGGACAGGCTTCGGAGTACGCGGTCGCCGATGGGATGGCCAAAGGTGTCATTCACTTTCTTGAAGTAGTCGATGTCGATCATCGCGAAGCAGAGTGACTGGTCCTTCTGCCGGCACTTTACGATTTCCTGGTCCAGGAGATGCAGGGTGTGGGTGTGATTGAACAGGCCTGTCAGGCTGTCGCGAATCATCAGTGCCAGCAGGGAGCGGGCGCGCCGGCCACGGTTGTGGATGGTGGCAATCAGATGCTTGGGATCGATGGGTTTGGTGAGGAAGTCGTCGCCCCCCAGGCTCATGGCGTGGAGCTGTTTGCTGACATCTTCCTCGGCAGACAGGTAAATGATGGGGACGCTGTGGAAACGATCCTGCTGGCGAATCACCCGGGCGATCTCCATGCCGGTACAGCCGGGCATGTACATGTCGAGGATGATGATTTCCGGAGAAAAATCCTCCAATGCATGGATAATCTGCATGGGGTCGGTGATGATATGGGCGGTCATGCCGGCCTTTTTCAGCACCGTCTCCATGAACTTGGCCTGGGCGCGGGAATCGTCCAGAACCAGTACCTTGTAGGGCTCTACCGTGTTGCCATGGGTATAGGTTTCGATTTTCTCGATCAGTTGCCCGGGATCCACCGCCGGATAGAAAAACTCCTCGCCCCCACAGCGCGACGCACGCAGCCGTGTCTCGATGGTGCCGTCTTCATCACTCATGAAGATAATCGGTATTGGTGTGTCGTGGCGCTCCTGCAGGCGCTCGATGGTGGTAATGCCGCTTAGTGGCTCGCCGCCGTAGTTGACGTCCATCAGAATGGTTTCGGGTTTGTGCAGGGCACAGGCTTCGATCAGTTTTTCTGCCGTGTGGAACGCGGAGGCGCGGAAACCGAAAAACTCGAGCTGGCGAATAAGCCGCCCGGCCATTTCCTCGCTGGACAGCGCGATATAGACCGGAGTACGGCGATACTGCTGGGGTGCTTCGCTGGCTGTCTGGTCAGTACGCCGGAGAGTGCATCGGGAAAGCTGTTCAATGGCGTCCTGCAGTTTGCGGTCAAGACCATCCGGCAGAGCCTCGCCTTCAGGCCACTGGCCAATCAGCTCGAATACCTTTTGCCCGGAGTCGGCATGGCCTTCCATCTCGAAACGTTTGGCATAGCGAACCAGCTTGTCAGCAGCCCTGGCGAAGTCGTCCCTGAATGCTGCAGACTGGCTGGCGTCTTCGTGGACCTTCTGCCACGTATCCAGGACAACCCGCGCCTGGGTTGTGACCCGACGAGCAAAGTGCTGCCGCAGTTTGTCTTTCTGGCTTTCGTCGTTCATGTTGCTCCGGCCTGTATTTTTTTGTTCCTGGCCGCCTGTCTCCGTTACAGGCAGATATTTTCAACATTAGTCGTTTTGCAGAGTCTATAGTGTTTAATGTTGTCGGCGTAGGTGACTCTATGTAAATGTTTGTCAACTATGCGGTGCAGGTCACACCAGCTCCCCGGTAATCGTTATTTCTGTCAGGGTTTGCCCTTTATGGCACGGATGCAAAAAATCATACAAATCGCCAGTCAGCGGGGCGCGATTACCCTGCGCAGCCTGCTTTTGCTGTTTACCGGTGCGTTGTTGCTGGTGGTGCTGGTTGCGGCTGTAAGTGTGAGCTTTGATCGTTTCCGGGATTATATGACGGACCAGCTCCGCGGGCACTCACAGGACGGCGCCACTGCGATAGGCCTTTCCCTGTCCAACGCCATTGATGGTCGCGATCCGGTGGCCGCCTCATCCCTGATCGACGCCGTGTTCGACAGTGGTCGGTACCTGTCTGTGGTTTATCTTGATAACGAGGGCGAGGAGATTGCCGGCAGGGAAACGTCACTGCGTGAAATCGATGTGCCGGGCTGGTTTGTTTCGCTGGCGGACCTCCCCCTGCCGGAGGGGGAGGCAGAGGTGGTCAGGGGGTGGAGCCGCCTGGGCCAGGTTCGGGTGGTCAGTCATCCTGGTCGCGCCTATGAGGATCTGTGGAAGGTCACTGTCCGCACGGTTGCCGGTTCCGCGTTGGTTGCCGGAGTCGGACTGATCGGCCTGTTCTGGACAATAACCCGCCTTCTGAAACCATTAAGTGCTGTGGAAAGACAGGCCCGTGCCCTTGGCCGCCGTGATTTCCGGCGCAGGGTCGATATCACTTCCACCCGGGAACTGAACCAGGTTACCCATGCCATGAATCAGATGGCGGATGACCTTGGCCAGTTATTCGAGGGCCAGGCCAAGCTGATCCAGCATCTGCGCAAGGTCAGCAATGAAGACAGCGTCACCGGGCTTGCCAGTCGCCGGGCC
>CAZFPG010000274.1:0-4806 GCA_964521055.1 uncultured Marinobacter sp. | reverse complement strand
AGTACCCTCGGTGAAGCTGAGGTACCCCCCCACCGTAGCGCCGGGAGGCAGTGTTTGGGCCGTTGCTGGCGTCCCATTATCCGTCGCCTGCTCGAGGCGAATATCATCCGCTGTGTCAGAATCCACCCGCGTTCCGCTTTCAATATCGATAACCCCGGCCAGGTCAGGCGGATCTTCGGCGCTTCCTCCGGAGCCCCCGCCACCACAACCGGATAGCAGCAGCACAGAGAACATCAAACCAGCGGTAACAGGAACAGTCCGGATCATAAAAGGCTCACCAGGGCGACATCATGAACAAATGAGAACAACTCCCTTTGTTTTCCAACATAGTATCTGATTAACGTTGGTCACATTCGTTACGTTCCCGACATCCCATCAGATGCAAAAAAACCGCCCTCAGGTTACCCCGAGAGCGGTTTCTTTATAGTGACAAAAGGTTACAGCGCGTAAAACAGCAGCGGCACAAACGCAGCCGTCAGCAGCGTCGGCCCCATCACCACCAGCGGCAGCAACAAGCGCTCATACCGATGCCAGAAGGTGCCGGTGCGCTCGGCGGCCAGCACTTCAGTCTCGCCCACTACCTGCCGTGTCAGCAGGTGGTTCAGTGCCACGGGCGGGCTCAGGTAACCCAGTTCAAAGGCCACCAGGCACACGATCCAGAAATGCAGCGGGTCAATACCCAGTTGGATAGCTGGCTGGGCGATGGTGGCAGACACCAGGATAACCGCACCGAACGGGTCCATCACCATGCCGATAACGGTGAGCATCACCACGATCACCAGCATGGCCACCCATGGGCTGGTCAGGTTCTCCGGGAACAGGGCGTGCACAATGTCGGAACGCTCCAAGATACCTCCCAGACAGATAGAAAATCCAATCAGGGCCAGCAGAGCGCCAATATGTACCGCTGAGTCACTGGCGGCAGCCGTGCTGCGCATCCAGAAAGCCCGGCCCCGTGACTGGCCCTGCTCAGTATGGTCCTTTCCGGAATCCAGGTATACCAGCGCCAGCATGACCAGTGGCAGAATCATTGGCGCGCTGTATTCATTGAATCCAAGGCCGAGGATCAGCCAGATGCCCAGAATAACTGCGGCAGCAGCCGCCGCGTAAGGCGCCAGTGGGCGGAGCTCGGCCAGGGATTTGCGGAACGCGCCGGGGGCCGGGCGCGGCTTCCAGTTACCCTGGGTTTTACAGACAACCACGGAAAACAGCGTTGCCGACATGATGAACACCCAGAAGCCCCAGCCGTACATCTCGGAGGTTGTCACTTCCTTGTTCAGGGCAGCCACTACCACAATGAGCAGGCAGGGGTTCAGGACCACACCCAGGCTACCGGACATCGCCGTTGTTGCCAGCGACAGCTGACGCCCTGCTCCGCTCTTGCGCATTTCATCGTAGACAACGCCACCGACGGCCAGGATAAAAATACCCGACGCGCCGGTGAACGCCGTTGGAAAGGCTGTGGCAAAGATCATCACCGAGGCCAGCATGGGAGCCGGCAGATGATAGGGCTTGATCACATTGAGCAAGAGTTCCGGAATCCGGGTCTGCTTCAGCGCCATCCCCACGAGCACGTAGAGGCCAATATTGATAAACATGGACGAGAGGTTCGTCATCATGCCGAAGTA
The DNA here is from genome assembly GCA_964521055.1 of uncultured Marinobacter sp. Lineage (GTDB taxonomy): Bacteria > Pseudomonadota > Gammaproteobacteria > Pseudomonadales > Oleiphilaceae > Marinobacter. Next base: position 3,178 of record CAZFPG010000274.1, on the reverse strand, counting down.
AATGGCCAGGCCGGAGGAGTAACCGTCGATGAAGAAGAAGTAACTCATGGCGATCAGGCCCATGGCGCAGTACAGGGGCAGAACCAGTCCGGAGGAGGCGGCCAGGGTTCCCGGCCTCATCCGCGCGGGCACTGACAGGAAGCGCACCAGGTTGATGACCATGAACAGGCCAAACACGGCCGCCCAGGCATACTGCAATACCGTGTTGTCTTCCGAGCCGGGGGACGACGACAATCGGTTCACGTAGGAGAACAGCGAATACACCATCAGCCCGTTCACCACGAACTGCATGCCCTGGCTCAAGCGCCACTCGGCGCGGTTTCGGGGTAGCCTCAGGGCGATATGATCGGCATCCAGGGCGGAAATGGCCGCTGCCATGGCAAACATGGCAATGAACAGGAACTTGGTCAGCTCGATGTTATCCAGCAGAAAATCCGCAAACCCCTGTTCAACCGCCTTGAAAACAGCCAGTGCCTCGGTGGCGTGCTCCTGGTTCGCCTGATAGAGGAAGTGTTTCTCCTGGCAAAGCGCGAGATTTTTCTCCAGTGACTGGCGGATTGAGTCTGCCTCCGGAGGGGAATCGAACAGGTCGTCCGGGTCAGGCTCATACGCGTCTATACGCTTCTGGACCTCTGCGTCGATGTCCATGATTAACGGACAGTCGGGTTCCGTGGCATCCGGATCCAGCAGATAGTAATTCGGCCAGGTCTGCTCACCCACCCACAACATGCGTGAGTGGAGTGAGTTCCCCATACCCAGAAGAAGCGTGAAAATAAGGAGCAGCAGGAGAATAACCCCGTGCAACCGGTGCACGGGGTACAACGTCTTCGAGCCTGCGGCTGATAATGCTCGCCAGTTCATGGAGGATCAGCCCTTTATTCGCGGTCGGACGCTGTGCACTCGGAGGCACCAGGGTTACTGGAGCAGCGGATCTTGCTCAGCAGGCTCATCATCTTGGGGTGATATACCTCGTCAGCGCCGTCGGTGCCGTCCCTGAGCTGCAGGCGGTTCTCACGGAACATCTCCTGGTAGCCCTCTATGTCGTCTTCAGGGATGCGGACCCACTTGTCTTCGGGAATTGCGGACTCCTGGCGCTCAATCAGGTCCATGGCCTGGCCATACATGTCCCAGGCCACCTCACGGGATGTCTGGGCGGTTTCATCGTCGAATACGTCGTCCCGTGCAATGATCTGGATCGTCAGTTGCGCTAGCGGATAGTCGACAATACCGCCGTCATCACCAATGCCTTTGTAGAGCTCCAGTGCCTCGTAGGCAAAGGCTGGCGCATAGGCCGTATCCACGGAACCATTGTTGAATTTGCCGGCAAAATTGGTGATATCGGATGGAACCACCGTGGCTTTGACGTGGTTTACCATGTGAATGGCGTCTTTCTGGTAATCCAGTGTTGCCATGCGCTTGCCCGCCAGCTTGCCAGCGGTGTTAATGCTGCGGTCGTTGACGAAGAGGTAGCCGGCGCCGGCCGGAACAATGCCCAGCACTTCGTAGTTACCCTCTTTCATCAGCGAAGCCGCCTTGGGCTGGGCCAGAGTCGCCAGAACCGTCTTGAGGTCGTCATAGGTCGGGACGGCGCCAACCGCACTGATGCTGCCGGTAAACCGGTTGAACGGGCGCGTACGGAGGTCGGTTGCGGCAACGGCATCGCACTGGCCGGAGTTGAAGTCGCCAACAGCGACGCCTTCATCAGTGTAGGGTCGAAGTTTGAAGTCGACGCCGTGAGCTTTCATCTCCAGCGCGTAGTCCTCGACCATGTTGTACATGTCACCGTTGGCACCGATGACATCGAACACGCACATCTTCACGGATTCGGCCGACGCAAACGGGGCCGCGACAACCAGGGACAATGCTGCAAGGGATTTACGGATCATGAATGACCTCCGGGATTTCTTGTGTTTGTTGGATTGATTTCAGGGTGTTGGACGCCTGCTACAGCAGGTCGTCCAGATCCATGGTTTCCGGTTCCTCTCCCTGACGTTCGGGACTCATCCGGCCGAAATGGGTTCGGGGGGTGCGGTAGCCATAGTTGGCCGTCCAGTGCTTGTCGGATGAGAACCGGATGACATCACGGGCCACCTCATCCACCAACTGGAATTCACTCCAGACCACGATGGTGTTGTCGGCCTCGGCAAACCGGGCAATAACATCCTCAAGCACGTCCGGACGTCCGAATGTCTCCGCCGCAACGGCTTCGACAGCCATGGAAGCGCGGATACCGGCAGCGACACCCAGGCGGGAACTGTCTTCAAGCACTTCCCAGGGGTCTGGCGACAGGCTCGGGCGGGTGTCCGGTAGCAGCAGCCAGACCAGACCGCGAATGGCATTCGGCAGCCCACCCCACTTCTCGTTGTCAACACACTCGGCCGCACGCTCGGCACGGGGCGCAATGTTGCGGGGTACACCGGCCATGGCGCCTGAATTGGCGTCGTTCACAATGGCCTGCATCCCGGTGAGCAGGCCTAGCAGGAAGGTAAGCTCCTCCTGATCATCAAACAGGAACGGGCACTCGAACTCTTCCGCGGCAGGGTCAAAGTCGTAGGCGGCCATGGCGCGCTGGTAGGCGATAAAACGGCGTTTGGCGGTTTCGGCATTCAGCCGCTTGGCCTTTTCCCGGGCGTCTTTTGCGGCTGGCACTTCACCGGCAAAATCAGCGCGAAGGTAATCAAGTTCTGCTTCCCAGGCCCTGTATTCGGAACAGTTTGCCGCCAGCAGCATCAGCAGCGAGCCAGTGCTTTCAGGCGCGTCCGTTACCCTGGAGAAGGAATACAGCAACGGATCCACACCTTCACCCAGGGCACAGGCCATTTTCGGGTCTGACATCTGCATGACATAGGGGGTTGCTTCTCCCTCCGAGTAGTTGGAGAGAACCATTCCAGTGGTCGAATAAATGGGGTTCGCCGAACAACCGGCAAGAAGCGTCAATACCAGAAGGGCCAGGCCGCTATTGCGCAGGCGCCCAAAGGATTTCACCAGTGAGGAGTTCATAGTTCGTCCTGTCTTACATTGTTTTTATAGGTCGGGGATGATCGGGCCCATTATCACTGTCTGATTCACAGATACCGTGACGGATAGCCCGCAATCGCATCCCCGCTCGTATTTGACGAGGCCAAGAATGCTGCGAATCTTGTCTGACAAAAATGGCTGGAATGCCGATTTGGTCATG
>CAZFPG010000273.1:0-4814 GCA_964521055.1 uncultured Marinobacter sp. | reverse complement strand
GGCTGGCTTGCGGTGATTGTATCGGTACTGGTGCTGGACGCCGCCATCTACTTCCAGCACCGGCTGTTCCATGCCGTGCCCTGGCTCTGGCGCCTGCACCGGATGCACCATGCAGACCTGGAATTTGACGTGACCACCGGCCTGCGTTTCCATCCCATCGAGATCATTCTGTCCATGGCCATCAAACTGACCGTGGTTCTGGCGCTGGGGGCCCCGGCGCTGGCCGTGGTGATTTTTGAGGTTCTGCTGAATGCCACCTCCATGTTCAACCATAGCAACGTCCGGCTGCCCCTCTGGCTCGATCGTTATATGCGACTGCTTGTGGTGACACCCGACATGCATCGGGTCCACCACTCGGTCATCGTACGGGAGACCGACAGCAACTTCGGCTTCAACCTGCCCTGGTGGGACCGGCTGTTCGGCACCTACCGCGCTCAACCGGAAAAGGGCCACCTGGGCATGACCATCGGAATCGAGGAGTTTCGCACGGTGCAGGACCTGCGCCTGGACCGGATGCTGGTCCAGCCCTTCCGGCCTGCTCACGGGAAGGCCAGGCCGAAGCTTTAGTGTTCCAGCGTTTTCTTGAGCTGCTCCAGCACTCCGGCATGGATGCCGTGAAATTCAGCGGCGGACTCGTCATTGCCCTTCCAGTGTGAATACCACTCCACAAAGGTGCCGCCATCGCCTTCCGTTACCGGGCACACCACGATATGCGCCTCGTAGCTGCTGACTTCATTTGAGCTCCTGTTAGCTCATCCCATACCGCACAGAAATGCTCAAGCACATCTTTCCACCTTTGCTGATCCATCAGCAGCATCCTCCCTGACTGGTAATAGCGTCGTCCTGTGTGCTCCCATCTGCGAAGGGCACATCGGTACCGCAATCCTTGAAAATGCCAAAGTGCGTGCCACCGTCGCCAATAAACTCGAAATGCTCTGCAAACCGGGTGTCTTTCAACATGCGATGGGTATTGCCACACACAGGGAACACTTTTCCCGCCGGGATGGAATGGTGCTTGTCCAGATCGAACTGATGAGGGTGGTGGTCAATGGTTCCGCGATAGATAACCGCCTGGCCATAGTCCTCACAAGCCGGCTCCAGGTCCTCAAGCTTGAACAGCCGGTAGGTGGCCGAATAAAAGCGGATGGGGCCGGTTTTGTCGCGCTGGGCACTGTTATTGATGGTGATCGGGCTGTCTTTTACCAGACGCGGATCTGCAAAACCGGCGGTTTTCGCCAGGTTCTCAAAATCATTCCAGTAAAGCGCACCACTCAGGCATTCGCCGTATAGCACCGGGTCGTTTACCAGTGACTCGGGGATTCTGCGATCCGAATAGACATCCGAGAAATACATTTCGCCACCGGGTTTCAGCAGGCGATAGGCTTCTCTCAATACCGCAGGCTTGTCCGGAGAAAGATTGATGACACAGTTTGAGACAATGATGTCGAAGCTGGCCGGTTCGAGATCCAGCTCGTCCAGTTTCTCGATATACCCCTTGAGGAAGCGAACATTGGGCTTGGCGAAACCAAAAGCCTCGGCATGGTAGTCCACATGCCGGCGCGCCACCTCCAGCTGTTCGTCGGTCATATCGACACCAACCACTTCCCCCGACTCCCCGACCAGGGCCGCCAGCGCATAGACATCCCGACCGGACCCGCTTCCAAGATCAAGAATCCGCATACCTTCCAACTGTTCCGGTGCGACCAGGCCACAGCCGTAGTACTTTGTAAGCACTTCATCGTGGATCTTGCCAACAATGCGCTTCAGATGATTCGGCATGGCCTCATCGGTACAGCAGGCGTTGGTCTGCAGGTCCTCGGATTTTTCCAATACCTTGCCGTAATAATCTTTTACCTGATCGTGAATCATGTTGCTCCTCAGTATTTGATCAGTTAGCGGCGGACTGCGCCATGAGACCCGCACATATGGATTTTGTTACACCGGAAACCGGTAAATATCCCGCCACGCATTCTGTAACAACGCACGCCGGCAGTCATCTGTATTACTAGTGTCCCGTCAGGCTTTCACTTCCGGGTGCCCATTACTGGAGAAGATGTATGATAAAACACCGGGTGAGCGTATCCATGGCCAGCTTCTGCAGTTTCATCCGGTCTCGAATTCTGAACATGACGAATAAGGATTTCCAATGACCAGCAACGTGTCCATCGAAAGAAAACCCGCAATAATCGCCGCTCTCGCCGGTGGCTGGGTTGCGGATGCGGCCAGCCTTGGTCTGCACTGGTTGTACGACAGCCAGCGTATCCTTGAGGTTGGCGGACAGTCACCGGAATTCCTGCCTCCGAAGGCCGATTATTTCAAAGGCGGATTCGGGTACTTTGCGCACGAAGGCAAACGGTCCGGCGATATCAGCCACTATGGCGCTGCCACCGGGGTACTGACCGACAGCCTACTGGCCAGTGAGGGCAAACTGGATATCCGCGATTACCAGCGGCGCTTCCGGGCGTTTTTCGGACATGGAGGCCATTGGCAGGGTTATATCGACAACCCCACCCGGGTCACTCTGAACAATCTGAACACCATTGAGCAGAATGCCATTGATCAGGCTCAATCGGGCACTTCCGTCGAGCTGACCGATAAACAGAAGCGGATACTGGTGCAGAAGGTGTTGCCCTACACCCGGCGGCTGAGTGGCGACCAACTGGCGGAACCGGTTCGCAGGGCCATCGACCTGACCTATCATGAAACCGAGGTACAGGAAGCAGGGGTTCATATTGCTGAAACCATCGACCAACACCTGCTGCCGGAAAGCGGCGCCGACGATATGCAACTGCCCGCGGTGTCCAAGCTACCGCCACTGGTGGCCAGTTATTACGGCAGCGATAGACTGATGGAGGTGACTGAAGCGGCAGTCCGGGTAACCAATCACAATGATGAAGCCGTGGCCTGGGCAAAATGCGCCGCGACGCTTCTGGACCAGCTTTTCCAGGGCAAACCCATGGCGGCAGCCCTGGAAACTGCCAAAGCCGAAGCGCCGGACCAGGAAAGCCTGAGCAACGCCCAATCCGGTTCATCGCTGGATGCGGTCAAAGCCGGCGACACCTTCGGCCGCACCTGCTATCTGCACGAAGCCATGCCGGTGATTTTTCATATTCTCAGCCATGCCACGAACTATACCGAGGCCGTCCGCGCGAACATTCATTGCGGCGGAGATTCCTGTGGCCGGGCCTGGATCATCGGGCCGGCCATGGCGGCACTGCATGGCGTGGGCGGCGAGCGCGGCATCCCTCTGAGCTGGTTGGCGCGCGTAACCAATGCCCCTGATATCCTCACGGATATCGAGAGGCTGGTTAACAGCCAATGATATGCATCATTGCCCAATTTTCACCCACGACTATGCTTCATAGTAAGATCCACGCTGGGAGGAAGTTATTATGAAAACGCTATTGATCAACACGTTATTGACGATTGTCCTGCTCGCAAGCGCACCTTTGCTTGCGCAGGAAGGCCCACTGAGAGTCGGGATGTCCGGCCAGTATTTCCCGTTTACCTTTGTAGAACAGGATGAGCTCAAGGGCTTCGATGTCGATGTTATGAACGCCATTGGTGAGGAGATGGGACGTGACATCAAGTACGAAACCGCCAACTTCTCCGGCCTGTTTGGCATGCTGGAATCCGGGCGCATCGACACCGTTGCCAACCAGATCACCATCACCGAAGAGCGGCAGAAGGCGTATATTTTCAGCGACCCCTATGTCTATGACGGTGCCCAGGTGGTGACCAAGAAAGGCAATACCGAAGTCGAGGGGGTGGAAGACCTAAAGGGGAAAACTGTCGCCGTTAACCTTGGTTCCAACTTCGAAGCACTGCTGCGCGAGCTGCCCTACGCGGACGAGATTGATATCAAGACCTATGATAGCAACCTGGAGCGGGACACCGCCCTGGGCCGCGTTGACGCCTTTGTGATGGACCGGGTCAGTGCCAGCCAGATCATCAAGGAGAAACCTTTGCCTCTGGAGCTGGCCGGCCCCACCTTCTCACAAATCACCAACGCCTATCCGTTCCGCGACACCGAAGCCGGCAGAGCCCTGCGGGACGAGGTCAACGAAGCCCTGGCGGCCCTGCGTGACGATGGCACCCTGGCGTCCATTTCCGAGAAATGGTTCGGCACGGATATCACCCAGCCCTGAGGGGCGCACACCAAGGCCTGATTCCCTATGGACGTGTTGAACGTCGAATACATGCTGGGGCTGGTACCTGTCCTGCTCAGGTACCTGCCCCTGACCCTGCAACTGGCCGGTACAGGGATGGTGCTTGCACTGATTCTTGCCTGCCTGTTTGCCGTTGTGCGGGTGCTTCGCTTTCCGGTGCTCAACCAGCTGACCATCGTGTTCATTTCGTTCTTCAGGGGCACCCCCCTGCTGGTGCAGCTGTTCCTGTTCTACTACGGATTGCCACAACTGGTCAGTGCGTTAACCGTGATAGACGGCATTACCGCAACCATCATGGGCCTGACCATGCACTTTTCCGCCTATATGGCCGAATCAATCCGTGCCGCCATCGTTGGCGTTGACCGTAGCCAGACCGAAGCGGCGCTGTCGATCGGCATGACCAACGGCCAGATGATGCGGCGGATCGTCCTGCCCCAAGCCACGCGGGTGGCGTTGCCCACGCTGATGAACTACTTCATCGACATGATCAAGGCCACCTCCCTGGCATTCACCCTGGGGGTCACGGAACTGATGGGTGCCACCCAGAAAGAGGCGTCCGGCAGCTTCCTGTACTTCGAGGCGTTCATAGTGGCCGCCATCATTTACTGGATCGTGGTTGAGCTGCTTTCAAAGCTTCAGAACTAC
>CAZFPG010000272.1:0-4862 GCA_964521055.1 uncultured Marinobacter sp. | reverse complement strand
CTTCGAGGTGGTGGCGCCGCACCCCTTCGGCCTGGTTTGCCTGCGTCACCGGGGAGGAGACGCAATCAACCAGCGGATCGTCCGCGAGGTGAACGAGTCCGGGAAGGCCTATGTGACCCATACCGTGCTGGATGGCGCCTACACCATCCGGGTGGCCATCGGGGCTCCCGGCACGACCCACGAACACGTGGCCGGCCTGTGGGACCAGATCCAGCGGGCCGTGTGACTGCGGGTCCCCTTCTCCGCCGTCACCGGTAGTCGGACAGGCCCAGGAGATTCCGGGTCATCATGGCGGTGGCGCCCCACAGGACGTCGCCTTCCAGGTCGTAGAACCAGACTTCGTGCCCGTTCCAGTCCTCGTGACGCCACCTCTCCTCGTCGGCCAGTTCCGCCAGGGTCGGTTGATAGACCTTCACCACCTCCCGGGGCGAAGGGACCAGCCGGGGAGGCTCTGCCAGACGGCCCACCACCGGGACGACCATGAGCCGGAACTGGACGGTGTCGATGGGCGGTAGATAGCCGATCACCTCCACCTCGGAGGGGTCGATGCCCACCTCCTCGTTTGCCTCGCGCAGGGCGGTGCCCATCGGCCCGGCGTCCTCGGGTTCGGGGCGGCCACCCGGGAAGGCGATGTGGCCGGCGTGGGTGGGCATCGTGTCGGGCCGCTTGGTGAGGATCAACCGGGTGTCGCCCAACTGGCCGAGCCGGCCAACCTCGGCACCCGAGAGTACAATCAGCACCATGACCAGTGCGGCGCCGCCGCTGATGCCCAGCATTTCCGGGCTGCCCATGGGGTTACCCGTCATTCTCTGGATCAGCGTGCCGGCCAGCCCCAGTGCCACCCCGGCAAGCATGGCTGCCAGCAGCCGCGGACCGCGCCATACCCAGGCGTCGTCCCATTGCGTTACTGTTGTCCAGTTCCAGCCATCCAGCCCCGGTGCCCAGCCCATGGATACAATCACGGTGATCAGAAGGATTGTGACAATGATGCCGCTGACAAGGCCGGGAGAGCGGCGCCGGGGCAGGAAACCCGCCGGGCTGGATTCCTGCCCTGGCATATGATGGGTGTTCCTGAAACTCTGCAGTGCCAGCAGGATGACGGGGCCACCGATCAGGGCGGTGGTGGTGCCCGTGGGAACCAGCGAACCATCACCCCAGGTGGACGCCCAGTGTGCGAGGGTGTCTGCCAGAAGCAGCAAACCGCCACCCATGACGGTGCCCCACAATAACCTGCTGCCCAGTGTGCGGGCACCCAGCAGACGGGCCAGCACCGGTGCGGCCAGGCCGACAAAGGCCACCACACCAACCCGGCTGACAACCGTGGCGGTCATCAGGACCACCAGAAACAGCGCCAGTGCACGAATCAGCCCGACCCTTGCACCCAGAGCGCTGGCGGAGGTCTGCCCAAGTTGCAGCAATTGCAGCGGCCGCATCAATAGCAACATCAGAATGGCCAGGACAGCCACCCGGGGCCAGAGCTCCATAAAGGGCCCCCAGTTGTTCTGTACCAGCGAGCCGGCGCCCCAGATAAACAGGTTGCCCAGCCATTCACCCTTGAGCAGCAGAAACGCCATGTTCATGGCACCCAGGAAAAAGGTAATGACCAGGCCGGCGAGAATAACCGTGACGGGGGAGAAACCAAGCCGCCAGGTGAGCGCAATGACCATGCCGATGGCCAGAAGCCCGCCGCCGATGGCAGCCAGGTCGGGGCTGAAGGCCAGCAGCCCCGGTGCAAAAAGGGTGGCAACGGTAATACCAAACTGGCCGCCGGCCTCCACGCCAAGGGTGGTGGGGGAGGCCAGTGGATTGCCCAGTATCTGCTGGGTAACGGCCCCGGCGAGGCCCAGCCCACAGCCAATAAGGATGGCGATAGACACCCGGGGCGCCCAGCTGTAGTGGGCCAGTACAGAGGAATACTCGTCCGGATCAAAGGTCCAGAAGGCAGATGCGAGAGCACCGGCGTCCAGCTCGCCAAACCAGGGTGCGGAACTGGCAATCAGGGCGCCGAACCACAGCATAACCGCCGCGACCGGCAGCTTTGTGGGAATGGCGGGGCGCGATGCTGGCAGGCTGGAGGCATCAGCGTACATTGTCGGAGCCTCCTTCCAGCAGCGCGTCCGTCAGCATGGTTGCCAGTCGTTTTACCGGAAACACACCACCAAATGGCCAGATGGTATCAACCTGGTACACCTCGTTCCGCCTGACCGCAGGCAGGTAGGTCCAGAACGGGCTGCTGGCCAGGGTGTCGGAAAGGCCGGGGAGAATGGGGGAGATAACCACAATGCGGCTGTCCTGATAGGGCGCGATGGCCTCCAGCCCAACGACGGAGAAACCCCAGAAGTTGCCCTGTCGGGGCCAGGCGTTCTCAAGCCCGAGGGCGTTCAGTGTGTACTGGTAAAGACTGTTGGGCGCATAGATGCGCACGTGGCGGTCATCCAGAAAGTTCACCAGGGCCACGGGCCTGTCTGCCTTGCCTGCTTCTTCCAGCCGCTGGCGCTGGGTGTCGAGAGTCTGCTCAATGTCGGTCAGGATGGCGTTGGCACGGTCTTCCCGGCCGAGCATCTCACCGAGTGTTGTCAGCATTTTGCTGGCTTTCTCGAACGGTTTGTTGCCTTCCTTGTAGACGCTGACGACATAGGTAGGCGCGATCCTTTCCAGCAGGCCGGAGGCAGGGGCCATTTCGGAACTGGTAACGATCAGGTCCGGCTTCAGTTCGGCAATGGCTTCCAGGCTGGGCGCTACGCGGGTGCCGATATTGGGGACCGCGTCCGGGAGTTCCGGCTCTTTTACCCACACCGAGTAGCCGTCCCGGTCTGCAACGCCCACGGGCGTTACGCCAAGCAATAAAAGTGCTTCGGTGGCTGCCCAGTTCAGTGTAATGATCCGTTTCGGGGGCTCGTCCAGGGTTATAGTGCCGTACTCGTGTTGCCAGGTTCCGGCGCTGGCCGGCAACGACAACAGGCTGATGAACAGCAGGGCAATACAGGCTCTTATGGAACCTTCAGTAGACATAGGAAACCCACTGGCCGGGCGCCCGCTCCATGACACCCATAGGGACGCCGTAGATGGTCTCCAGTATTCCCGAGTCCATGATGTCACGGGGTGTGCCGTCTGCAATCAGCTGGCCGGTTTTGAGGGCCACCAGCCGGTCGCAGAAACGGGCGGCCAGGTCCACATCGTGCAGCACCACTACCACCGTAAGTTCCCGTTCTTCCGCCAGACGGTGCACCAGGCGGAGGGTTTCCACCTGGTGTTTCACATCCAGCGCGGAGATAGGCTCATCCAGTAACAGGCAGCGGGTTTGCTGGGCCAGTAGCATGGCAATCCACGCCCGCTGACGCTCGCCACCGGACAGGGTGTCCACGGATCGATGCTGAAAGCGGCTGAGCCCGGTGTCGTCTATGGCCTGGTCAATCAACTGGTGGTCTTCAGTGTTGTAGCGGCCCAGCGGCCCGCGCCAGGGATAGCGGCCCAGGGCAACAAGCTCGCGTACGGTAAGGCCGTCGGTGCCTGGCGGATGCTGGGGCAGGTAACCCACCGTGCGGGCAAATTCCCGGGCCCCGGTGGTGCGGAAGGAAGTGCCCAGCAGGCTGACGTCGCCGGATGTAGGTGACATCTGGCGGGCAAGGATTTTCAGAAGCGTGGACTTGCCGGAGCCGTTGTGCCCGAGCAGCGCAGTAACCTCGCTCTCCCGAAACTCAATATGGACGTTGCGGAGGATGGAGGTGTCGCCGATGTTCACATTCAGGCTGGATACTTCGAAGAACGCAGACATGCAGGCTCCCGTGGTTCTGAAGGCCTGCAGAATAATCTAAATGCGAATTACTATCAATGCATTCCATGCATTGCGGGCCAGGATCTGACCCGGGTCATGCCTGGCCGGTCTGTACCCGCCATTGGGCAGCGTAGGGGCCATCGTTCTCCAGCAGATCATCATGGCGGCCGGCTTCCAGGATCCGGCCGCTATCCACCACGGCAATGGTGTCTGCATCCACAATGGTAGACAGGCGATGGGCGATCATGATCACCGTGCGGTTGTGCCCGATACGCTTCAGGGAGCGCTGAATGGCCGCCTCGGTTTCGTTGTCGACGGCGCTGGTGGCTTCATCGAGCACCAGGATGGGTGGGTCTTTCAGCAGCGCGCGGGCCAGGGACAGTCGCTGGCGCTGCCCGCCGGATAATCTCACTCCCCGTTCCCCTACGGCGGTGGACAGTCCTTCTGGCAGTGCTTCAATGAAAGACCAGGCTTCGGCCGTTTTTGCCGCCTCGATGATCTGTTCATCGTTGGCATCAGGGTAGCCATAGGCGAGGTTGTCGCGGATGCTGCCCTCGAACAGGTATACATCCTGGCTCACCAGCCCGATGGCTTCCCGCAGGGATTTGAGGCTGACGGATTGAATAGGCTGGCCGTCGATGCGAATCTGGCCGCCGGTGGGGTCGTAAAAGCGCAGCAACAGTTTGATCAGTGTCGACTTGCCGGAACCGGTGGCGCCCACCAGGGCCAGAGTGTTGCCGGCTGGCACCTGCACCGAGATGTTGTCGATGCCAGCGCCGCTGGCCGGGTAGTGAAAGCTCACATTCTCGAAGGTCACTTCACCTTTCACTGGCTGATCCAGGGTTGCACCGGACTCGTCCCGGACATGCACCGGCTCTGCCAGCAGGTCGAGGATGCGGCGGGTACTTGCCATGGCCCGTTCAAACAGGTCAATTACTTCGGCAAGACCGGTCAATGGCCACAGCAGGCGCTGGGTCAGGAATACCAACACCCCGTAGGCACCCACGTTCAGGGTGCCTTCCAGCGCCATCATGCCGCCGACGGTAAAGGTGGCGAGAAAGCCCGCCAGGATCGCCATGCGGATAAT
>CAZFPG010000271.1:0-4867 GCA_964521055.1 uncultured Marinobacter sp. | reverse complement strand
CCAGACCCAGCTCGGGCTCGTGGCCGTACTCTGCCGGCATATCCGCAATGTCTTCAGCATCCACATAGGGCGGGTTGCTGAGGATGACATCGTAACGCCCTTCAATGCCTTCAAACACGTCCGAACGAAGTGTCCTGACCCGGTCGCCCACCTCATGATACTCGATGTTTGCTGCTGCTACCTCCAGAGCATCGGGGGAGATATCCGACAGGTCCACCTCTGCCTCTTCAAACACAGTGGCCGCGGCAATACCGATGCAGCCACTGCCGGTGCAGAGATCAAGCACTCGTCCTACCGGGAGGTCCCCCAGCCAGGGCTGCAAGCCGTTCTGGATCAGCTCCCCCAACGGGGATCTTGGTACCAGTACACGTTCATCGACGTGAAATGGAAGCCCCATAAACCAGGCTTCACCAAGCAGGTAAGCCAGTGGAACCCGTTCCTCGATCCGACGCTCCATACGGTTCAGGATCAGTTGCCGCTCATCCCGGGTGAGTCGTGCGTCCAGGAACAGGGTATTGTTTTCCAGCGGCAGATGGAGGCTGCGAATGACAAACTGGACGGATTCTTCACAGACATTGTCAGTGCCATGGCCAAAAAACAGGGTCGAATCGGCAAAACGTGAGGAAACGTACCGCAGGTAATCCCTGACAGTATGCAGGTCGTCGATCGGGCTGGTCACAAGTGTTCTTCCTGTCCGGAAATGATCAAGGCGCAGAATTATACGCCTTTTATGGCGGAGGCTGCAGCCCAACGGCGCAAATCAGACAGCGAGTGGCCCGGAACTGTTCAGGTTTTCCTCATAGCGGTCCAGGGCCGCGGCCATTCGCTCCCGGCCCAGTTGAATCAGCTCCGGCGCCTTGTGGTAATCGTAACTGCGGCCGGCGTTCTTGGGAATGTTGACCAGCAAATCCGGCGGATATCCGGCAATCTTGTACTGCACCAGGGCGCTCTGCATGGTTTCTATGGTCAGGTTCATGACATCGAATTTGCCAATGCCCAACTTGTCCCAGTCAATGGTTTCGTGCTCATCCTTGCTCTTCGCGGCTTCCGGTTTGTTGGCAGGCAGTGCTTTGCGGGTTTCATTCCTGGCAACCTCCTTGCTGATCTTGTCCTCCGGAGACTCCGGCAGGCCGGACTCCTTTCTTGCCGTGAACGTCTTGATGGCATCCCAGTCAAACCAGCGCGAAGCCTTGTCACGGATCTTGTCGACCCATTCATCCATATCCACACCGCCGGCGTCGGTGTTTTCAAACGCCGCATCCGGCAGGCGCCGGCCACGATCATCTTCACCACTGAGGTTCACTGCCACCACCATATCCGCATGGGACGAGATGGTGGGAATAATCGGCAATGGATTCAACAGGGCGCCGTCCACCAGCACACGCCCATTGAGTACCAGTGGGGTCACTACGCTTGGAATGGCGACTGAGGCCCTGATGGCCTGATCCAGAGGGCCTTCCTGGAACCAGATTTCCTTGTGGGCCAGAAGGTCGGTGGCAACGGCGGTATACGCCAGCGGGAGGTCTTCAATCCGGGTGTCGCCAATCATCTCCCGCACCACGGAGAAAATCTTTTCACCCCGGATGGCCCCGACAGAGTTGAAAGTAATGTCAAGAAGCTTGAGAACATCGAACTGGCCCAGGCCCGTCACCCAGTCCTTGTAGTCCTCCATTTTGCCCGCAGCGAAAACACCGCCAATCAGGGCCCCCATGGAGCAACCGGAGATGGCGATAATGTCGTAGCCACGCTCCACCAGTATCTCGATGGCACCAATGTGAGCATAGCCCCTGGCCCCGCCACTACCGAGCGCCAGCGCAACGGTCTTTCCCTTCCCGGGCATGGCGGCAGGGGGGCCATCTTCCCGGGCGGCGGATTGAGCTGCGGAGATGCCTGTACTGGTAACGATCTCCGAAATATCGCCCTTGGGCTTCTCTCCATTATCCTGCGATGCGGTATCGGATGGCCTGTTCATCCCTTTCACCTCGTAATCACCATCACTTCAACCCGGTCGCCCTGACGGTCAGGGTTGGGGATCACAACCGCAGGTCCAACCGTGATAATGGTCTGCCGGCTTTCCGAAACGCCGCTTTTTGAAAGCACCTGGGCCAGGGAACCCGCCGCCTCCTCTGCCCGTGCCATGGACTCTTCAAAGCTCTCGTCTTCCTGCAGTTCCGAATAGGCGGTGAGTATCACTTTTGCGCCCTCTTCCTCGGCCCACTCGTTGATGATGCGCCGGTCTGTCCCGGTCCAGTCGAAGCGATAGGTAATACTCCCCTTCCACGGCACTATGATCGGCCCGCGGATTCGCGCGCTCTCGTTACCGAGGCCCGGAATCTCCGTACCCTGGGGAGAGACAAGCTGCTCCACCCACACGTACTCCCGCTGGTTGCCCCGGGTAACCGTGTAAACCAGGGTCAGCCAGGGCTGGCCATTCTCATCAATCGAGCCGGCCACCACATAATCCTGGTTGCTGTCCCGGCCATAAAGCTTGGATTGATTAAATATCTGATTCGCCCATACGTTACTGCGCCCGCAACCGCGGCCAGTGCATTCAAACAGGATCTGGGCACCACGGGTCTGCAGTTCCCGCAGATAATGATCCCGGGCTTCTTCCCGGTTGGCGCCACGCTGAATCTGGTACAGCTGCCCTACACCCTTGACCGGAAGCCTGGCCATGGTCGCGGAGCGTATCTGGTTATTCACCTCCCTCACCGGGCTGAACAGCACCAGATGGCCGGGGGACGCTATGGTCACCTCCTTATCCAGCTCAGAGTCCGGAAAAGGTTCCGGCGGGGGCATCTGGGCGGACACAACACCGGCCCAGCCCAGAAACATTGCCAAACACATTACACATTGCGACAAGCGCTTATTCTGCATCGTCTAAAAAGCCTCTGACTGCATCAACAACCGGCCCGATATCCCCGTCAAGGTGGCAATGGTGGCCCCCGGTAACGGAAACCAGGTCAAGATCGGCAATGGCATTGGTTCGTGAAGCCAGCTCTGGCCGGCTTGCAAGCAGGCCTTTATCGGCCTTGAGGAAGCGTGTGGGTGTAACAACCTTGCCCAGACACGCTTCCACCTGTGATTCATCCATCATGATCATTGAGGGGTGTCGCAAACGCGAATCCGTGCGCCATACAAAGCCATCCCCCTGCTGTTTCATGCTCCGTGCAATCAGCATTGAGGCAGCCTCCCCCGAAAGCGGAATCATTCCTCCCTGCCGGGCTTTGGCCGCTGCCTGCAGATCAGGGTATACGACGTGTTTACCGGAACCTGTCATTCGTTTTTCGATCGCCTTGCGCATCTGGCCAACCACTTCCTCCGGCGCGCGGCTGATCGGGCCCAGACTGTCGATCATCACAAGCCTTCGAACCCGCTCGGGAAAGGCGGCCGCATACAGGACGCCAACAATCCCGCCGAGCGAGTGACCAACAAGGTCAACCTGGGAGTGCCGGTCAGTCCGGAAATGGGTGTTCACAAGCTCCGCCAGATCGGCCACGTAGTCCATCAGCAGGTACCCCTGGCCCGGTGGCCGGTGTCCGGAGTGCCCGTGCCCCGCCATGTCCAGTGCATAGACATCCCTTCGCCCGGTCAGTTCCGGTGCCAGGCGTGCGAATGAAAGGGCGTTATCCAGCCAGCCGTGGATCATCAGTACCGGGCAGTTATTGGTTGTGCTGGCAGCGGGCCAGTGAAGGCCTGCGAGGGTGATGTGCTTCAGTGGCCATTCAGTTTCCCGATGCAGACCCCTGGCATCGGTCGCGGTATTCAGAGCGGTGTTATTCATTGAAACGCTTACATGGTATGGGTGGGTCGATCCGAGCTCAGTGAACCCGCCAGATAGGACTCGATTTTGGTACGGGCAGTCTCATCGTCGCCGTTGAACTGAACCCCAATGCCGGCCGCCCGGTTACCCTGAGCACCCTTGGGGGTGATCCAGATCACCTTGCCGGCCACCGGTATCTTCTCCGGTTCATCCATCAGGTTGAGCAACAGGAACACCTCGTCCCCCAGCTGATACTGCTTCTGTGTGGGTATGAACAGGCCACCCTGCCTTATGTAGGGCATATAGGCCGCATAAAGCACGGCCTTGTCCTTGATGGTCAGGGTAAGAATGCCACTGCGCGCGCCAAAACCGGGCCCCATAGTAAACACCTATCTCTTATTTGATGACCGGAGTAAGGAAACTCCTGATATTTCGCTATCATAGCAGTAGTTACTCAAAACTGCCCCCTCCTGCCAGGCCGCTGGCAGGGTAAATCATCCCGCTTTCTGGCGGCGCACCGGCATGAGTTTCTGCCATGCGATCAGCAACCGCCCTGCCTCAAGCTCCGGATTGACATTATAAACCCCGGCGGACCGCGACTCATGGATGGCATCCAGGATTTCGTGAGCCCGCCATGGCGGGTTATGGCTGGCAAGGAAGGTCAGCATTTCGGCTGCCTCCTCATCCCGGGGCTGACCACCGGCAGCGATCCGTGCAAGATCACCCGCCCAGCCTTCAAACAGCCACAACGCACGTTCAAGCCCCATGGACTTGAAGGGCCTGGCTGCTTCGGCAAGGGACAGCTGGCCCTTCATGAAGCGGCGAAAGTTTTCCAGCGCCTCGTCCCGGACGGTGATGAAGTCACCGGTAAGGTATTCAAGAGCCAGCCGCGGCGCGTTGACAGCCAGTGCCAGAGCCTTTTCGCACTGTTCCCGGTCAGGACGGCTATCACTATCCAGGTCTTTCACCGCTTCCGCCAGCCATTGGGCCGCCTGTTCCCGTGTCGGCGTGCCGACCAACAGGCTCTGGCAACGGGAACGGATAGTAGGCAGCACCGGCCTTCCACTCTCCTGCAGCAACACCAGGGTGACATCGTCCGCCGGT
>CAZFPG010000270.1:0-4924 GCA_964521055.1 uncultured Marinobacter sp. | reverse complement strand
ACAGCCGGTCTTCGCCCTGTTCGGCGCCTTTCGGGGTCACGGTGATGTGCAGGCCTTCATCGTCGATCTTGCGGTAACTGACTCCAGGCACCATCTGCACCTGCCGGTTTTTCAGGGATGTCCTGTGAATCCAGCCCGTGGTCTTGCCCAGGTTCTTGCCCACCTTCGAGGGTTTGCGCTGCAACAGATAGACCTCGCGGGCCGGCTCAGGCACCTCCGGCTCCATGCCCTGAATACCACCACGATGCTCAACAGTAAGATCCACACCCCATTCGCGCATGAAGTGCTCAGGGTCCAGGGCCGCAGAGGTGCCCTTGTGAACGATAAACTCAGAGACATCGAAGCCGATACCGCCGGCACCGATCACGGCCACCTTCTGGCCAACAGGCTTGCGACCCAGCAGTGCGTCCAGGTACCCAATCACCTTGGGGTGGTCCACACCCTCAATGTCCGGAGTACGGGGACTGACGCCGGTGGCCAGTACCACGTGATCAAAGCCACCCTCTCTCAGGTCTTCCACATCAACGCGGGTATTCAGACGGACATCCACTCCGTGCTTGTCCAGCATCACCCGGAAATAGCGCAGGGTTTCGTAGAACTCTTCCTTGCCCGGAATCAGCTTGGCGACGTTGAACTGGCCGCCAACTTCGCTGCCGGCGTCAAACAATGTGACCTTGTGCCCCCGCTCCGCTGCCACGGAAGCGAATGCCAGGCCGGCGGGACCGGCACCCACAACGGCGATACTCTTCGGCGCTGCTGTTTTCACATAGGCCAGTTCGGTTTCGTGGCATGCGCGAGGGTTAACCAGGCACGACGTCAACTTGCCGCTGAAGGTATGGTCCAGACAGGCCTGGTTACAGCCAATGCAGGTATTGATCTCGTCGGCACGGTCTTCCGCCGCCTTGCGCACCAGCTCCGCGTCCGCCAGGAACGGACGGGCCATGGAAACCATGTCCGCATCGCCTTCCGCCAGGATCTTCTCGGCAACATCGGGCATGTTAATGCGGTTGGTGGTCACAAGGGGAATGCTGACTTCGTCCTTCAGGCGGGCTGTGACCTTGGTGAAGGCGCCCCGGGGGACCGATGTGGCAATGGTCGGCACCCTGGCCTCATGCCAGCCAATACCGGTGTTGATGATTGTGGCTCCCGCTTTTTCGATTTCCTTTGCCAGTTGCACCACTTCTTCCCAGGTGCTGCCATCTTCAATCAGATCCAGCATCGAGAGGCGGTAAATCAGGATAAAATCGCTTCCTACACGCTCGCGAACACGGCGAACAATCTCAATGGGCAGGCGAATGCGGTTCTCGTAACTGCCGCCCCACTGGTCGGTGCGGTGGTTGGTGTGAGCGACGATGAACTGGTTGATGAAGTAGCCTTCCGAACCCATGATCTCAACGCCGTCATAGCCGGCTTCCTGTGCCAGCGCGGCACAGTTCACGTAGTCCTCGATCTGCTTTTCGATACCTGCTTCGTCCAGCTCTTTCGGCTTCAGCGGATTGATGGGCGCCTGGATGGCAGAAGGCGCCACCAGCTCCGGATGATAGGCATAGCGACCGGCGTGGAGAATCTGCAAGCAGATCTTGCCCTCGGCCTCATGGACTGCCCGGGTGATTACCCGGTGCCTGTCCGCCTCTTCCCGGGTGTTCATCTTTGCCGCATGCTGAAACACGGCGCCTTCCACATTCGGGGAAATCCCGCCGGTCACAATCAGGCCTGCGCCGCCACGGGCACGCTCAGCATAGAAGGCTGCCAACCGTTCAAAGCCATTTTTTGCCTCTTCCAGCCCGGTATGCATGGAACCCATCAGAGTGCGGTTGCGAAGGCGGGTAAAGCCAAGATCCAATGGTTCAAGCAGATTGGGATAGCGCGTAACGCCCGGGGTTAATGCAGTCATGGTCTCTCTCCTCTTATTTTGCCGGCGGTGCCGAATCATGGGCTCTAAAGTAGCCCCCGGGGTTGCAGCAAACAATATCCCTGAAGCACAATCTGATATCCTTGGATGACTTGTAAGACAATACCAAACCCCATGCGCCCTACGACCAGACACAAGAATCCCCTTGGCGACATCAGCGTGCTGTATGTCGCCGTCATGGCGCGGGCTATCCGTGCTGAAGGCGCGGCCCCCACCGACCTGCTCGGTCGTTTCGGACTGGATGAGCAGGCTCTCGGGGAACCAGAGGCCCGCATCAGCATTCCCCGGTTTATGCGAATGGGCCAGGCAGCCATCGCCCTCACCGGCAACCCCGCCTTCGGGCTCACCATGGGGCAATTGTCGCGGCCGGTAGACGCGGGCATTGCAGGGCTGGCCGCCCAATGTGCGCCCACAGCCGGGGAATCGATCAGCACGCTTATCCGCTTTGCCCTGCTCACCAGCCGCAACAGCCGTGGCACGCCCTGGACAGTCAATGGCGGACGGGAAGCGCACTTCTACTCGATCAAACCCTACAATGTGTTCAACTTTTTCGTGGTGGACTCTGTTCTGGCAGCCTGGGCACAGTTCCTGAGGATAATCACCGGTCATGACAAGGTCATTGAACGGGTGACCATCGAGTACCCTTCTCAGGGCCAGGAGGAGGTATTCGAACAGTGGTTCGGATGTCCGGTAAGGTTTGGCGCGGAGGGTAACAGCCTGCGGCTGGCCCCGGGTGTTGGGGAGACTCCATCCCTGCAGGCGCAAGCGGCCATGTACGAGAAGCTATCGGGAGAATGCCAGCGCGAGCTTTTGCGCATCCGTGCTGGCTGGAGCACCGGAGACCGCGTGAAGGACCTGCTACCGCCCATGCTGCAGGGAGACACCCCAACCCTGGCAGCTACTGCAGAAAAGCTGGGCGTGGCGCCCTGGACACTGCAGAGGCAACTCGCAGAGGAACAGACAGGTTTTCGGGAATTGTTGGACGAAACACGGCGGGATCTCGCCCTGGAGTACATCCGGGAAACACGGACATCGCTGTCGGAAATTGCCTGGCTATTGGGGTTTGCCAATCCGGCAGCGTTTCACAAGGCATGGCGCCGCTGGTTTGAAACCAGCCCGGGGGAACACAGAAAGCACTACCTGGCGGAGCAGGCCAGTAAAGGTATTCGCTAGGCGCTATAACCGCAGCCTACAGCTCCGTTGCGTCATCCAGGCCATCGTCGTCATCATATTCTTCAAACTGACAGTCCATCAGTTCTTCTTCGTAATCTGACATCATTCATCTCCTTTGAATCAACAGGGGAGACGATAACATGCGACTGTTACGTGGAGATGAACCGGGAATGACAATGGGTATAGGTAGTACGGGAAAGGAAAATGGCGGAGCGGACGGGACTCGAACCCGCGACCCCCGGCGTGACAGGCCGGTATTCTAACCAGCTGAACTACCGCTCCGCATCAATCCCGGCCTGAACAGCCTTCGGGACCTGAAACCGGGCGGGGTAGCCCGATGATGCTGAAAAGTGGTGGGCGGTACTGGGATCGAACCAGTGACCCTCGCCTTGTAAGGGCGATGCTCTCCCAGCTGAGCTAACCGCCCACTTTTCACAGCACACTGGCGATTCAGCGTTGCTGTCTCAACCAAGTGAGACGCGCATTTTAAGCATTTGTCTGACGGTGTCAAATTTTTTCCCGGATTTTTCTGGAAAAACCCGCAAGCCCTTATAAAACGTACAGTTTCTGATCAGACCTGTTTGTCACCGGCGGCCCTGTTTGCGCTCTTGACCGCCCGCGGTTTCGTGCTTTTCTGGCCCGCCTGCCTGGCCTTGCGGCCAAGCGTAAGCTCCTTCACCCTTGGCTTGCGATCTTCAGGCAAAGCCCGTTCAGCCAGCGAGCAATTCAGGTAATCCAGTCGCTTCCTGAAGCGCTCGATCCTGTCGCCAACATCATCCAGAGCGCCCGGAAGAACATCTTCAGACAGCCGGCGAAGCCTTTCCTGCAATGAATCCCTGAGCGACATGTTTCTGCGACCCTGTTATGACTGGTAGTGACTGACTATCAACAGTCTAGTAACCGGATACGGAAACAACAATCCAGTCCGGGCCATATTTGTAACGTCAGAAAATCCACCAGCCATCACCGGCTTCCGCCTCTTTCCTGCGCTCGCGTTCCTGCTCGAGTGCGGCGTATTCCCGCTCAAGTTCCCGCCGCTTCCGATCGCTTTCCAGCGGTTCCGTCGGCCCACCACCAAACGGCCAGTACCAGGGTGCCTCTTCGTACTTGCCCTCGGCTTTCAGACGCTCTATCTCCGCTTCCCTCTCCTCTTCCAATAACGCCAGATTACGCTCGTAGTCACCGTCTTCATTCACTTCCACAATCGAAACCGCTGCATGATTCGGCGCCAGCAGGTCGCTGTTGAGAAAACGGGTGGAGACAATCTCGCCAGCCTGCATGGCGTAATCCCGTGTGACCAGTTGCAGGTCGCCAGAGGTCAGCGGGTGATCCTCCGCCAGTTCCGGATGAGTGCTTTCCGGCTCCTCCAGCTCGTTATAACGCAGGTAGTAGATCCTGCCCGGCTCCACTTCCAGAGTGGCGTCCGCGATAAGGCTCAGACTGAAGGAGTTCAGGCCCTCAAGACCCAGCAATGGCCGGCGGATGGCAATATGGCGCTCACCAGGGGAAACTTCGAGCCAGGTAAAGCTGTCGTTACGGATATTGAAGTAGTGGTTGTCGTCGATATAGACGCTGGGCGCTTCAATTTCATCAGCCGCCCACTGGGAATGGGTGCGATAGAAGTAAAGAACCGCATTGTCGCGATCCCACTGGTCGTTATCGATGTGGACAAAGTCATGCCCGGACACCGGATGCAGGAACGAGCCCACGCTCTTGCCAATGGACTGGTACACCGTGCAACCGGAGCCGACAAGCAGCAGGAAAGCTGCAAACGCCGCCGGCAGACAACGGGAAAGACGGGGAAAAAGAAATCGGGTTTTCATTGTTGTTCACTCTTCA
>CAZFPG010000269.1:0-4953 GCA_964521055.1 uncultured Marinobacter sp. | reverse complement strand
CGAAAAATCGACTCGACACGTGGCGCAGCCACCTGATCAATGCGCTGGGCCCCAACGGCGCCCTGGTCATCGACCTGGTTCCGGAGCTGGCACTGATCATCGGCGAACAACCCCCGGTGGCCGAGCTGCCACCCTCGGAAAGCCGCAACCGGTTGCAGCTGGTGCTGACAGCCTTCCTGCGGGTGTTTGCCGGCGATGGCCACCCGGTTGTCCTGTTCCTGGACGACCTGCAGTGGAGTGACACCCCCACGCTCGACCTGTTGCGCCGCATCGTTACCTCCAGGGACCAGAGTCACCTGCTGCTCATCGGCGCCTACCGCAGCAACGAAGTCGGCCCCGGACACCCGCTGAGGCTACTCCTTGATGACCTGAACAACCACCGTCGGATTCACCAGATCCCCGTGGGTCCGCTGGATCAACACTCGGTTGCCCATCTGGTGGCCGGTGCCCTGCGTTGCGAACCGGACACAAGCCGAACGCTCAGCGAGATGCTCTTTCACCGGGCCCACGGCAACCCTTTCTTTACCAACGAACTACTACGCCAGCTCCATGCCCAGGGCGCAATCTGGTCAGATCCGGGCAATGGCCAGTGGCAATGGCAGCTCGACAGGGCCAGCTGGGAAGAAGCCAGTCAGGATGTGGTTGATTTCATGCTGGAAAACCTGCGGCAACTCCCCGAAGAAACACAGAGCGTACTGCAACTGGCCGCCTGCATCGGCAATACCTTCACCCTGGAAACGCTCGCCACTATCTATGAGCATACCATTGCCGAAACCGCTCAGGCCCTGCTGCCGGCGCTGAAGCAGTACACCGTGCTCCCCCTGCACAGCGACTATCGCCTGGCCAGGCACCAAGATGAAACGCTGACGCTCAATCCCGATTACCGCTTTCAACATGACCGGGTGCAGCAAGCAGCCTATAACCTGATCGAGACCGGAGAGCTCCCACGGGTACACCTGTCCGTGGGACGCCTGATGTTGCAGCACAGTGGCGGGCAGGTAGCCAATGACCAACTGATCGATATCGTTAACCACCTCAACCAGGGGCGGGCCCTGATCAGCTCCGACGAGGAACGCCGGCAACTGGCCGACTTCAACCTCCGCGCGGGCTGTCGCGCCCGGCAGGCCTCTGCCTACCAGCAGGCACTGGACTACTTGCGGGTGGCAGAGGAATTGCTGCCCGATGACGCCTGGTCACAGGTGCCCTCACTGATGGGAACCCTGGCAGCCGAGATACAGCTAAGCCTGTACCTCACCGGGCGCACAGAAGAGGCCGACCACTGGCTGGAGGTGATGCTCGACCATGCGGAATCTCCCCTGCACCGCGCCGATATTCTCGCCATCCGCACCCGCCAGAATGCCACGCTGGGCAGGATGGAGGCGTCTATCCATGCCGCCATCGAAGGTCTGGCACTGCTGGGCGTCAATTTTACCGAGCATCCCAGCCAGCACGATATTGATGTGGAACGCCAACGCGTACTGGAGTACCTTGCCGGCCGTGACATCACCGACCTGGTCGATGCACCCATCATCGAAGACCCGGCCACCCTGGCCGCCATGCGCCTGCTGATGGAGATCTTCGCCGCGGCGTTCCTCTCCGGCAGTAACCTGTTCAGCTACCTGGTACTGAAGGCGGTCAACCTGGCGCTACATCGGGGCAACTGTCCGGAGTCGGCGTTTGCCTACGCCGCCTATGGCATGCTGTTGTGCGGTGAACTGGATGAACCCGCCCTTGGCTATCAATACGCCAAAGTGGGCCTGGCGATCAACGAACGGCTCGACGACCTCAGCCTGAGGGCGCGCGTTATCTACGTGTACGCCATGTTTGTCCACCACTGGAGCAACCACTGGGCAACGTTAACGCCCTGGTTCCGCAAGGGCATCGAAGCGGGTTATCAATCCGGCGACCTGCTCTACCTCGCCTACAGCGCCCAGGATTGCGTGATCTGGGACCCGGGCCTGGACCTGGAAACCGCCCGTCGCCAGCATGAGGAAAACCTGGAAATTGTTCGCGAATGCGCCTACCAGGACTCGCTGGACTCCGGCACTCTTTTCCTGCAGATGCAGCGCAATTTCCTCGGCGACACCCACTCCCCGTCCAGCCTGAGCAGCGATGACTTCGATGACCAGGAGTGTCTTGACGCCATGAGCGCGCGCCGGTTCATGACCGGCATCGCCAACCACCATATCTACAGCGCCGAGATAAACCTGCTCTACGGGAATTACGAGCGGGCACTGCACTTTGTAAGGAAACAGGACAAGCTGATCAAATCCGCCATGTCCCTGCCCCAGCTGGTGCGCTTCTATATCGTTGCCAACCTCACTTTGACAACCCTCTACCCTGCCATGGACAAGGCCGAGCAACGCGCCACACGCCAACGCCTGGAACAGGACCTGGCACGCATGACCCGCTGGGCTGACAACTGTGAAGCGAATTTCCGCCACCTTCAATGGCTGATGACCGCGGAGCTTGCCCGCCTGGACGGTGATCACGAGGCCGCACTGGAGCACTACGACGCCGCCATTGATATGGCCCGGGCATATGGGTTCCTGCGCGATGAAGCCACCGCCTTTGAGCGCGCCGCATGGCACCTGTTGAAGCTGGACAAACGACGGTCAGCCGAGGGTTACCTGCGGGGTGCCCATGGCGTGTACAACCGCTGGGGTGCACAGCGCAAGGTAGAGCAGCTGGAAGAGGCGTTTCCGGTGCTGCGGGAGTGGGGCCAGGCTCAACTCAACAAACCGGGGAGCCATCTGTCGAGCCTGGATCTCGCCTCGGTGATGAAAGCCTCCCGGGAGATTTCCGGCGAGATTGTGTTGGATCAGCTACTGCAGAAAACCCTGGCCATCCTGCTGGAAAATGCAGGGGGACAATGGGGCTGCCTGATCATCCGGGCCGAAGGTGAGTTAAGTGTCGAGGCTGCCATCCTGCCGGAGCAGGAACAAAAGCAGGTTGGAATTCCGGAACATTCAATGCTGGGCGGTCATCAGGGAAGCACCCTTGCCCTGCCAATGAGTGTGATCAGCCAGGTGTTTCAACGATGCGAAGCGGTTGTCCTGCACGATGCCACGGCGGAAGGCCCGTTTGTGAATGACCCTTACACCATCCACCGGCGCCCCCGCTCGGTACTCTGTGTTCCCATCGTATGGGAGCGTTTTGAAGCCGCGGTCTACATGGAAAACAACCTGACCGATGGCGTCTTCACCGATGCCCGGGTGGAACTGATTCAACTTCTGGCTGCCCAGGCCGCTGTTGCCATCGAGAACGCACGCCTCTACACCCAGGTACGGGATCACTCCCACACCCTGGAAGAGAAAGTGATTGAACGCACCGCCGAACTGGAGGCCCTCAACGAAGAGCTGCAACGGCTGGCAGACCGCGATGGCCTGACCGGCGTTGCCAACAGGCGCTCCGGAGACACCTACCTCAAGGACACCTGGCTACGCCTGCGGCGCCACCCACAGCCGCTATCTGTCGTCATGCTCGACGTGGATCACTTCAAGCGCTTCAACGATAACTACGGCCACCAGATGGGCGACGACTGCCTGATGCGGGTTGCCGAAACACTGCAAACCCAATTGCAGCGTTCAACCGACATGGTAGTGCGTTACGGTGGAGAAGAGTTCATGCTGATACTCCCCAATACAGACGAGGACGGTGCAATACGGGTTGCTGAAAACGCCCGCCACGCTATCGAAGCATTGGATATCAGGCACGACCATTCCTCCACCCATAACCGAATCACCGTAAGCGTGGGCCACGCCACCGTTGTTCCCGATGATCAAAGCAGTCTTGAAGAGTTGGTCTACGCAGCCGATGGGGCTCTCTATAAAGCCAAAGAAAATGGCCGCAACCGGATTCATGGGGCTGAGAGCGCCGAGGGCGCTTGATTCCCGCCCCGGACATCAACTATTTCAGAGGGTTGACGAGCCAACCCCCTCAAACACGCTGAACCTATGATCAACGCCTTTGCCGTAGCCAACTACCGCAGCCTGAAGAACATTGTCTCCCCGCTGTCCGGTCTCAATGTGGTGACCGGGCCCAACGGGTGCGGCAAATCCAACCTGTATAAGTCGCTACTGCTGGACGAACCACCCTGGCAGTGGACGGACTGACCATGGAATTCACTTTCCTGGGCACATCCGCCGGCACACCGACACGGGCACGCAACGTAACCGGCCTGGCCCTGTGCCATTCCGGTCCCAAACCCTGGTACCTGGTGGACTGTGGTGAGGGGACCCAGCACCAGCTGTTGCGCTCCCGCTACTCCGTCATGCAACTGCGGGCCATATTCATTACTCATATCCATGGAGACCACACCTTTGGCCTTCCGGGGCTGCTTACCAGTGCCTCCATGAATGGCCGCACAGAACCACTGGATGTCATCGCCCCGGTCCAGGTGCAACGTTTCATCAAAGCGGTGCTCGAAAACAGCGACTCCAGCCTCAGCTATCCCCTGAACTTCATCGATTCTGAAGCTCCGGATTTCCACTGGCAGGATGAACAATTCACGGTGACCAACGTGGCACTGTCCCATCGCGTGGCCTGCCGCGCCTACGTGTTCACTGAGCGCAACCTGGAGCGCCAGCTGCTACAGGACAAACTCCGTGAAGATGGCATAGAACCCGGGCCGGGCTGGGGAGAACTGCAAAAAGGAAAAGACGTCACACTGGAAGACGGCCGCCTGCTCAGGAGCGAAGATTACACTCAGATACCCCGTGTCCCCCGCCGCATGATTGTAGCGGGGGACAACGACAACCCGGAGTTGCTCGCCGAGGCCAGCGAAGGTATCCATGTGCTGATTCACGAGGCCACCTACACCCAGGACGTGGCCGACCGGGTCGGCCCCTGGCCCCAACACAGCTCCGCCGAACAGGTGGCCCGCTTTGCACAACAGGCCCGCCTGGTGCTTACCCACTTCAGCTCCCGCTACCAGTCCGGACCGGGTGGCGC
>CAZFPG010000268.1:0-4962 GCA_964521055.1 uncultured Marinobacter sp. | reverse complement strand
CAGTCCGGATGTCAGGTTTACAGTCTGGTATCTGACTGTGAACTGGTCAACCTGAGCCGTTATACGATAAAGGTCGTAGACCCTGGCATGGCTGGGATTACAGCGTTTCAGCCCGGCAATTGAATGTTTCTGTTTTATGTCTTGTACGGCCTCTGTTTACTGACTAACCTGCAGGGGTAGCTATTATTTTGCCCCGTTCCAGGAGGTGTTTATGGCAGAAGCCGCCAATAAAGAAACCGGTCAGACCAAACCGCGTAAAGTGAAGTACCGCAAGAACAAGGCCAGCTGGAACCCGGCCATGCAGGCGGTTCCGGTGCCGGGCATTCGTCGCATGGTGAATATGGCGGCCACCATGAAGGATGTCATTCATCTTTCCATCGGTCAGCCGGATTTGCCAACACCCAAGCATGTTATTGATGCCTATATCGATGCCCTGAATGCCGGGCAGACCGGCTACACCATGGATGCGGGCCTGCCCGAATTGCTGGTGGCACTGCGGGATTATTACGGGGCGCGTTACGACCGCAAACTGACGCGGGACAACATCCTGGTCACAAGCGGTGCTACCGAGGCCATGTACCTGGCAATCTCCGCCACATCAGCACCGGGCCGACAATTCATCGTAACGGATCCGTCGTTCCTGCTTTACGCGCCTCTGATTCGCATGAACGGGGGTGAGGTGAAGTTTGTTCCCACCCGCGCGGAAAACGACCACCAGTTGGACCCTGACGAAGTCATCCGGGCCATGGGCTCACGTACCTTTGCCCTGATCCTCAACAACCCGAATAACCCCACGGGTGCTGTGTATCCCCGCAGTACCATAGAGACAATCCTGGAAGAGTGTGCTTACCGTGGTATTCAGGTTTACGCGGACGAAGTCTATGACCACCTGATTTTTGATGACGATGACTTTGCCAGCGTGCTGAACTGCTCGATGGACCTGGACAACATCATGTGCATCAGCAGTTTCTCGAAGACCTACAGCATGGCGGGGCTGAGGGTAGGCTGGGTGATCGCAAGCCAGGCTGCCATCAAATCCCTGCGCCGGTTCCATATGTTCACGACGTCGGTGGCAAACACACCCTCGCAGTTTGCCGGTGTGGCCGCCCTGACCGGCGACCAGCAATGCGTCAGGAACATGGTGGACATCTACCGTGAACGCCGGGACAAGGTGGTGGAACTGATCGACCAGACCCCATACATGACCGGCTACAAACCCGGCGGCGCCTTCTTCGCGTTTCCGGACTTGCCGCCCCACGTGGACGGCTCGGACCTGGCGCTGAGGATGCTCAAAGAGACCGGCGTCTGCCTGGTACCCGGTGATGCATTCGGTGAAGCCTGCACCAACGCCGTCCGCATCAGTTTCTCTACTACCTGTGAGAAACTGGAGGAGGCCTTCGACCGGATCATCCCCTGGATGGCCAAGCAGCAGTTCTGACCGTCATGTCTGCCCTGGATTCGGTACTGGTGCAATGTCCTTACTGTTGGGAGACGCTGGAAATCAGCGTCGACCCTTCGGTGTCTGACCAGGAATACGTGGAAGATTGCCAGGTGTGCTGCCAGCCCATCCTGATTCATGTTGTCCTTGATGAGAACCTGACGCCTTCGGTGGATGTCAGGGCCGAGAATGAATAACGCCCGCTGGCAGGCTCCTTCCTGAACGATCATTAATCTGCCCGGCTTGCCCGGGCGGTCGGGTTGCCGCAGGATAATGCGATCTTCAAAGGAGAGTACCCCGATGTTCACTACCCCCGCCCGTTTTCTGTCGGTTATCGTACTGGTGTCCCTGTTGTTGCTGGGGGGCTGCGCCAGTCTGTCTCCCTATTCAATATCCGAGGCGACACTGGAACGACATCTTCAGGACACCGTCAGTGATTTCGATCGCCAGCAATTACAAAGTGGTTCGCCTCTTAGCCTGAGCCTGAGCAATGCGGATATCACCCTGGGGCCGGATGGCCGTGATGTGGCGGTGATCGATCTGCGGGGCCAGGTATCCCTGAATGCTCTGATGGCAAAGCTACCGGTGGATATTGCCCTGAAAGTGGAGGGTGCCCCGGTGTATGACAGTGAGGAAAAAGCGATCTATATCCGCCGGCTGCAGTTGCTCGAAAGCAGTATTGATTCGCCGTATTTCAAAGGGGACCTGAAGCCCGTAACCGACACGGTTATGCGGGCTGTTGCCCAGATGCTGGAGACCATGCCGGTGTACCGGCTGGATGAAACAGACTTCACCCAGCGGATGTTCGGGGTGGTCCCCATGGGCGTGAGGGTAGCGCCCGGGAGGCTTGAGTTTGTAATGGCCGAGTAATTTACTTCAGGCGATCACGGACGGCCTTGCCAATTTCCTGGGTGCCTCGTCTGGCGCCGGCATTCTTTGCCAGGTCTGCAGCGACGGCATCAAACAGTTCACGCCCGGCCGTGGCTACCGCCGGATTGTTGCGCCCCAGCCATTCCAGCATACGTGCCGTGGTAAACAGCATGGCGGTCGGGTCGGCGAGCCCTTGCCCGGCGATGTCCGGCGCGCTGCCGTGGGTTGGCTCGAACATGGACGGCATGTCGGGATCGTCCGGGTTGAGGTTGCAGGAGGGCGCGACGCCCATGCCACCGGAAAGCACTGCCGCCAGGTCGGTCAGGATGTCGCCCTGCAGGTTGCTGGCAACCACCACGTCAAAGGCCCAGGGGGCCTGAACAAACTTCATGCAGGCGGCGTCCACCAGCTCGTGGTGGGTTGCCACGTCCGGGTATTGCTTCGCCATTTCCTCAAAGGCTTCGGTATACATGTCACCCCAGTAACGCAACGCATTGCGCTTGGTCACGATGCACACCTGGCTTTCGCAGGTTTTTCCGTCCGGGGTCCTGAAATGGCGGGTTCTGCCTTCTTCAGCCCGGGAGGCGGCACGCAGGCGTGCCTGCTCAAAACCATATCGGATAATCCTGTCTGTGGCCCGGCGGGTAAACACTTCCATCTGGGTCGCCACTTCGTCCGGTGAGCCTTTGCGGAGGCGGCCGCCCTGGCCTACGTATTCACCTTCGCTGTTTTCCCGTATCACCAGCATGTCGATGTCTTTGGCTCGCTCGTCGGCCAGGTACTGGCGGGCGCCAGGCAGCAGCCTGGCTGGCCTTTCGCAGACCCACTGGTCAAAGCCCTTGCGCATATCCAGCAGTGGTGCCAGGGAGATGCTGTCTGGCAACAGGTAGCGGTCGGGGTCATCAACCGGGCCCGGGTCCCCCAGAGCTCCCAGAAGAATGGCATCGTACTTCTGCAACTGATCGAGAGCATCGGCCGGCATGGATTCCCCTTTCTCCTCATGCCAGGCGTGGGAGGGCCAGGGAAAGCGGGTCCATTCAAGGGGAAGGTTGTGGCGAGATCTCAATGCTTCCAGGCAATGTACCGCCTCGGCAACCACTTCCGGGCCGATTCCATCACCGGGCGTGACGGCAATGCGGATTTTCTGGGCCATTCCGGTTACTCCTTCGGGTCGCTTTGCTCGTATAGACATTTGTGTGCTTCAGTGTAGTCATGTGGCGCGGGGATTCCACATGATTTAACAGGGCATTTCTTTTACCCATTATGCTTGGGTGGCTATAGTGAACGTACTATTCCCGCTACAATATTCTCATCGCCAGCCCGCCGAATCTTCTCAAGCTGGATATGGCCCTGATCCGGGACATTCATAAAGAACCCAACAAGCAGGCGGTTGTTGCCGGTATCATAACCATGATGGAGCAGCTTGGCGGTCGAATTGTGGCCGAGGGCGTGGAAGTCAGAGAGGAGTATTTCTGGTTGCGTTCACAGGGCATTACGCTGTTCCAGGGGTACCTGTTTGCCAAGCCGGGGTTTGAGTGCCTGCCCGAGCCTTACTTTCCCTGCTAGAGAAAATTTCGAGGAAACATTTTGTTCTATCGCCTGATTACCATCGTTGGTGGACTGCTTTTTGTCATCATCCTGTTCGCCCTGATCTGGTTCTTCTGCAAACAGTTCCTGCTTCGCCACGGCGTAAAAGAGCAGGTGTCTGACCATGCCACTGTACTGGCCACATGGACCTTCGCGGGCGTCAGTGTAGGCCTGGTGTTTGCGGTGCTGGGTGCCTTTATCCTGGGGCCCTGGGCTTTCTACCGGACCTTGCGCGGATATGACGTGGCCGTGTCCGACGGCGCGGCAATCTGGTGGGGGTTTGGAATTGTTGCGCTCTCCCTTGGTATCACCGCAGCCGGCTTCCTGGGTTTTCTCAAGCTGGTGGGCGCGTACTGACCCTGGGGCTCAGGCAATGCTGTTCAGTTGTTCCCGGAACCAGATAAGCGCCGGTTCCCGTCCATAGGCTTTGTGCCAGTATAGATGCACATCGATATCCGGCAGATTGGCGGGCGCGGTGTGAATGTCGATATCCGCGCGTTCGGCAATAATCCGGGCGTAATTCTCCGGCATGGTCAACAGCAGGTCGGTTCCTTCCGTCACCCTGCAGGCCGCATAATAATGCTGGCACCGAAGGCGAATGTTTCGCTGCACTCCGAACCGCGACAGCTCGAAATCCTCGATGCCCGGCCCCTCTGAGCGGGACGACACCAGCACATGTTTTGCCTCCAGGTACTTGTCCATGGTTAACCCCTCACGGGTCAGCGGATGCCCCTTTCGTGCCAGCACCACCAGCCGGTCCCGTCTTAGCAGTTCATGGGCGGTCTGGTTGCTCACCGGTAAAAGCACATCCACCGCAAAATCCAGTTTGCCCGCTGCCAGCTGGGTTTCCATATCCCGCCGGGGTACCCGCTGGCTGATGATTTTCAGCTCCGTGTAGCTCTCCAGCCGGCCCATCAGCTTCGGCAGAAAGGTCGATTCCAGGATGTCCCTGAGCGCCAGCGAGTAGGTTTTTCGCTGTTTGGCAGGGTCGAAGGCATGGAACTGGTTAACCGCGCTCTGTATCTGTGTCAGCCCGGGTCGCATGGACTCCAGGATACGTCGGGCCA
>CAZFPG010000267.1:0-4983 GCA_964521055.1 uncultured Marinobacter sp. | reverse complement strand
CGAAAATTGGGTGCAGGAGGGTTTGAGGGTTCTCTTCCAAAACACGCTCAAGCACATCCCTGTGGCGCTTGAGCTCCGCCATCCATGGCTCCGCACAGTTCTGGCTGGCCCCACCTCCAGCGCTCGGCAAACTCCGTGCATGCCCGCCGTAATCCAACAACCAGTCCCACGGCGAACTTCACCCCTTCGGCAACAACCCCGCTCCCTCAAGGCACTCGCCAATCCGGTCCAACGCTTCCGGATTCGCCAATGCATCCCGGTTATCGGCCTTGGATGACCCATTGATCAGCCGTGCAACCGCCAGCTCAACCTTCTTGCCGCTCCGTGTGTACGGAATATCCGGCACCTCAATGATGTGCTTCGGCACATGGCGGGGGCTGGCGCCCTGGCGGATGCGGGTTTTGAGGGTTTTCCGCAGGTCGTCGGTAAGGGCCTGTCCGTCCGCCGGTACTACCAGAAGCACCACTTCCACATCGCCGTCGATCTGGCGGCCGACGACCAGGCTGTCTTTTACTTCCGCCACGGTTTCCACCTGGCGGTAGATTTCCGCCGTACCGATTCTCACGCCGCCGGGGTTCAGGGTTGCGTCGGAGCGGCCATAGATGATGGCCCCACCGTGTTCGGTAAACTCGATGAAATCGCCGTGGGCCCAGACGCCGGGGAAGGTGCTGAAGTAGGCGTCCTTGTAGCGTTCGTCGCCAGGATCATCCCAGAAGCACACCGGCATGGACGGCAGTGGCTGGCGGCAGACGAGTTCGCCACGGCCGCTGCTTACCGGCTGGTCGTCGTCGCCGTAGGCCACGGCGTCGACGCCCAGGAAGCGGCACTGGATTTCGCCACGGCGTACGGGCAGTAGTGGGGTTGAGCCCACGAAGCAGCCACAGATATCGGTGCCGCCGGCAATGGAGCCGAGCAGCACCTCCGGGGCACCGTCGCTGTAGACCCAGTCGTAGTCTTCCGGCAACAGTGGTGAGCCAGTGGAGAAGACCACTCGCAAGGCGTTCATATCCAGGGTTTTCGCCGGAGCCAGTTCGGCCTTGCGACAGCCGGCAATAAAGCGGGCGCTGGTGCCGTAGTGGGTGACTTTTTCGTCGGCCACGACCTGCCACAGGTAGCTCAGGTCCGGGTAGCCGGGGGAGCCATCGACGGTGATCACAGCAGCGCCGGTCAGCAGGGCGGAAGCCTGCCAGTTCCACATCATCCAGCCACAGGTGGTGAAGTAGAGGAAGCGGTCGTCCGGGCCCACGTCGCCGTGAAGCATCAGCTCCTTGGCGTGGTTGACCAGCAGGCCGGCATTGCCGTGAACGATACACTTGGGCTTGCCGGTGGTGCCGGAGGAATAGAGGATATATACCGGATGATCCGGCGGTAGCGGCGTAAACGAAGGCGCCTGGCCCTGTCCTTCAGCGAGGGCATCGTCCCAGTGGGTGACCTTGTCACCGGGTATGGCGGGCTCACCCGGCAGTTGTTCGATGCTGACCACACAGCGAAGGGTTGGCAGACCATCGATCAGGCCGGCGAAGTCGTCCTGGCGTTTGAACACCTTGCCGCCGTAGCCGTAGCCGTTGACCACAATCAGCGCTGCCGGCTCGATCTGGCCGAAGCGGTCAAGAATCGCCCCGACACCGAAATCCGGGGAGGCGGAACTCCAGATAGCCCCCAGGCTGGTGGCCGCCAGCATGCCAACAAGTGCCTCATAGCCGTTGGTTACAACACCGGCGACACGATCGCCCTGCTGGATACCCTTGTTGCGCAGGAACGTTTCCAGGGCACCGGTGTCGGCTTTCAGTTGAGCATAGGTCCGGCGCAGTACCGGACGGGTCTCGCAGTAAGCCACCACGGCCTCGTGGTCGGCGTGCTCCCCTTCCGCCAGCCGCAGCAGGTTGGCGGCAAAGTTCAGTTTCATGCCCGGGAACCATTCCGCCCCTGGCATATCACGCTTACCCAGTACCTTGTCGGCCGGGGTATCGCACACAAGGCCACAGTAGTCCCAGACCTTTTGCCAGAAGGTCTCAAGGTTATCGATCGACCACTGGTGCAGGGCGTGGTAGTCGGCAAACGGGCCGAAGGCCTGTTGCTCCAGCCACCCCTGGAAACGGCCCATCTGGCTGTTCTTCAGTGTGTCTTCAGAGGGAGACCAGACCACCAGTGATTGTTCAGTATTACTCATCCGTATCTCCTGCTGCTTACTGCATATGCCAGCCGTGGCTGACCACGATGGATTGGCCGGTCAGTGCTGCCGAGGGGAAGGCTGCCAAGTGTACTGCCAGTTCGGCAACGTCTTCCAGGGTGGTGAATTTGCCATCAACGGTGTTTTTCAACATCACCTTGCTGATCACCTCCTCCTCGGAAATACCCAGTTCCTTCGCCTGTTCGGGAATCTGCTTGTCCACCAGTGGCGTCCTTACGAATCCCGGGCAGATGATGTTGCTGCTCACCCCATGCTCCGCCCCTTCTTTTGCCACAGCCCGGCACAGGCCCAGCATGCCGTGCTTGGCTGCCACATAGGGTGCCTTCAGGGGGGATGCCTCCAGGGAATGGACCGAGCCCATATAGAGCATGGTCCCGCCGCCGCCGGCGTACATCTGCCTGAGAGCAGCACGGGTAACCAGGAAAGCACCGTCCAGGTGAACGCTCATTACTTTGCTCCAGTCTGCGAAGGCCAGCTTGTGAACCGGGTCGATGTGCTGGATACCGGCATTGGCCAGGGCAATATCGAGGCCACCCCACTTCTCCACGATAGCGGCAACCCCCTGGTCGACCGCAACCTCGTCGGTAACGTCCATGGCCAGGGCCATGGCGGTGCCCCCGGCCTGCTCAATAGCATCGACAGCTTCCTGGGCACTTTCGAGAGTGAGATCGGCCACTGCAACCCGCGCACCCTCCCGACCGTACTGTTCGGCAACCGCCCGGCCGATTCCACGTCCTGCCCCGGTTATCAGGGCTATCCGGTTTTTTAAACGCATTATGGTTGTCTCCTTAGACGTAAGCGATGCTGGGCAGCCAGGTCGCGATTGCAGGCACCAGGAACACGATGACCAAAGCAATCAGTTGGATGATGATGAAGGGTATGACGCCCTTGTAGATGTCCATCACGTCGATTTCAGGTGGCGCAACGCCCTTGATGTAGAACAGCGCAAAACCCACGGGCGGCGTCAGGAACGACGTCTGCAGGCACATGGCGAACAGGATCGTGAACCACACCAGGTCGAATCCGAGGGTCTGCACAACGGGTGCCACCAGTGGAAGAATGATCAGGGTGATCTCAACCCAGTCCAGGAAAAAGCCCAGCAGGAATACCGCGAACAGGATGGTCAGTACCACGCCATAGGGCCCGAACGGCAGCCCCAGTAGCGCATCTTCGATGACCTGGTCGCCACCCAGGCCACGCAATACGACGGAAAACGCGGTCGCGCCGAGAAAAATGGCAAAAATGAAGGCCGCCGTGCGGGTTGTCTGCTCCACTGAGGATTTCAGCACTTTCACGTTCAGACGGCGTGACATCAAGGCCAGTAACAGGGCACCCAGTGCACCAACACCGGAAGCCTCCGTTGGCGTGGCTACACCGGCAAAGATGGAACCAAGCACACCGAGAATCAATGCGGCGGTGGGCACAACGGCCTTGGCCACTTCCCAGACAATGCCCCAGGTGACTTTCACAGTACCTTCGGGCACCGGCGCAATATGGGGCTGAAGCAGGGGACGGATCATCACATAGGCGACGTACATGGCGCCCAGAAGCAGACCGGGCAGGAACGCGCCCATGAACAGATCACCCACGGATGCCTCTGGAACCGCCAGCCGGTCTGCCATCAGCACCAGCATGATGGACGGGGGGATCAGTATTCCAAGGGTACCGGTGGCGCAGGCAGTGCCCACGGCAAAACCCTTGTCGTACTTGTTCTCCATCATCACCGGCAGGGAGAGCATGCCCAGCAGCACCACGGACGCCCCGATGATACCGGTGGTGGCCGCCAGCAATACGCCAATGACAACCACCGTTACAGCGTATCCACCACGAACCGCACCAAAGAGTTTTACCATGCTGTTCATCAGTTTTTCGGCAACGCCGGACTGATCGAGCATGATGCCCATGAATATGAACATGGGCAGAGCAACAAGGGTCTCGCTGTTGACGACATCCCATATTCGCTCGGGAACAAGGCCCATGGACGACGAATAATCGAACCAGAGGTCGGCACCGAAATTTTCAACAGCCACCACACCGATCAGGGTCCAGATGACCGCAGTACCACCCAGCACCCAGGCGACGGGGAAGCCGGTCATCAGCAATGCCCCGAACGTCAGGAACATACCGATTACAAAAAGTGTTTCAAGCTCCATCAGGACGCATCCTCTTTCTTGTTATTCCCGGACTCGATCCGGATGGGCTTAGGAAAGCCAAACAGCAGTGCGGTTACTTTCAGCAAGCGAGATAACGCAGCCAGGGTCAGAAGAGTAAACGACAATGCCACGACGCTTTTGAGAACCCAGCGGTAGGGAAGCCCGGCGGGCGCTTGACTGGTTTCCCCCTGCTTCCAGGAGCTATAGGCGTAGGGGACCATTTCCGAGACCGCCAGCCCGAGAAACGGCAGCAACAGGAACACCAGCCCAAACAGTTCAACCCATCCCTGCCCCCTGATAGACAGGCGTTCATGGATTACATCCACTCTCACATGGCCATCAACGACCAGTGTGTAGGCCAGCCCCAGCATCCAGCCTGCGCCAGCAAGGTGCCACTGAACCTCCTCCAGGGTCACGGAACCGATGTCAAAGGCGTAGCGGCCGACCACTGCGTAAATGATCACGCCGGTGATCACAACCCAGAGCCAGGATGCACTCTTGCCGATTGCAGAAATCACACGGTCCATTCCCTGACTGATACGGGTTGTGGGTAACTCAGTGTGATGATGAAGAATGTCGTCGGTGTCGGACACCGATACCTGCCCACTCTGCGGTGAGCCTTTACCAGACACCGTCATA
>CAZFPG010000266.1:0-4984 GCA_964521055.1 uncultured Marinobacter sp. | reverse complement strand
GTCAAAAACATGGATGTTTTTGTCGAGCGTACATGGACGTATTCACAGCGTGCCCTGGAACAGGCCCTGCCCGACACCCGAACACCGACAGTCAGAAATAATAGGTAGAAGGTCATGGAATTCGAAAAACTGCTTCGTTTGATGGTGGAAAAAGGCGGCTCAGACCTTTTTATAACGGCTGGTGTGCCACCCTCCATGAAGGTTAATGGCAAGGTGTTGCCTGTCACCAAGAACGCCCTGACACCAGAGCAGACGCGGGAGTTTGTCTACGGGTCCATGAACGACAAGCAGCGGGCCGAATTCGATGAGAGCCACGAATGTAACTTTGCCATCAGCGCCCGGGGCATTGGCCGTTTCCGTGTCAGCGCCTTTTTCCAGCGCAACCTCTGCGGCATGGTACTGCGGCGGATCGAGGTGAAGATTCCGCAGATTGATGATCTGGCTTTGCCGGAAGTGATCAAGGAACTGGCCATGACCAAGCGTGGCCTGATCATGTTTGTGGGTGCAACCGGTACCGGTAAGTCCACCTCGCTGGCGGCCATGCTGGGGCATCGGAACCGTAACAGCCGCGGCCATATCATCTCCATCGAGGACCCCATCGAATTTGTCCACCAGCACCAGGGATGCATTGTTACCCAGCGGGAAGTGGGCATCGATACGGAAAGCTTTGAAGTGGCGCTGAAGAACACCCTGCGTCAGGCGCCGGACGTTATCCTGATCGGTGAGGTGCGTACCCGCCAGACCATGGAATACTCGGTGCAGTTTGCCGAAACCGGCCACCTGTGCCTGGCCACCCTGCACGCCAACAACGCCAACCAGGCGCTGGACCGGATTATCCAGTTCTTCCCGCCGGAGCAGCACAACCAGATCTGGATGGACCTGTCCCTGAACCTCAAGGCGATTGTGGCCCAGCAATTGATCCCGACACCGGATGGCCAGGGCCGCAAGGCGGTTATCGAAGTATTGATCAATACACCACTGGTGGCGGACCTGATTCGCAAGGGCGAGGTGCACCGGCTCAAGGAGCTGATGTCCAAGTCGAACGAAACCGGCATGCGTACGTTCGATCAGGCGCTGTACACGCTGTATGCCGAGGGTTCCATTACCTACGAGGACGCTCTCGCCCATGCGGACTCGGCCAACGACCTGCGCCTGATGATCAAGCTGGGTACCGATTCCCAGGGAGCAGACAAGCTGGCCTCCAGCGTCGACAAGCTGTCGATTCAGGACGATTGATCGATATGTCGTCGATTTAGACTTTAGTATGAAATTGTTAGGCTCCTGAACCAATAGGGGTGGCATTTGAGGCCATCGGTTTACCATGCGTATACTCCGCTGCAATGCTACACGGAGGACCTATGCGCCATAATAAAGCCAACCTTTACTCTGCGATCCGTTTTGCCACACTTGCCGCCGCTGCAGCGCCGGCAAGTGTTCTGGCCGGCGGCTTTTCCCTGAACGAGCAAAGCGCCAGTGCCATGGGCGTTGCCAATGCCGGCACGGCTGCCAATCCCGAGAATGCCACCACGGTGTTCTTTAATCCGGCCGGCATGAGCCAGCTGTCAGGTACCAATCTGTCGTTTGGCGCTGCGGTGCTTGATATTGATGCCGAGCTCAAGGAAGGCACCGGGAGTGCCTTTCGTGATGATGGTCGTCCTGTGGACGGGGGAAACGGTGGTGATATCGCCGACCCGGCAGCCCTGCCGAACCTTTATATGACCCGTGAAATCAACAGCTGGCTGGACGTGGGCTTTGGCTTGCACGCGCCCTATGGCCTGGCGGCTGACTACAATGATGACTTCAAGGGCCGTTTTTTCGCTGACGAGACAGAACTGACCGCCATAGCTTTCAGTCCTTCCATTGCGGTCAATGATGGCAATGGTCTCTCCATCGGGGCAGGCGTTAACATCATCTATGCCGAGGGCAAATTAACGAAGTTCCAGGATTACAGTGGTACCGAGGCCCGCTTCGGTCAACCGCCGGGAACATTTGATGACGGATATGCGGATGTCGAGGGTGATGATGTTGCGCTGACGTTTGCTTTCGGCATGCTGTGGGAGTACTCAGAGCAGACCCAGTTCGGTATCTCTGCCCAGACCGGAGCAGAGCTGGACCTTGATGGTGAAGCGGAAATCAGCAACTTTCCACAGGGCAGTATGGGCTCCGGTGGACTGGTGTTCGATCAATCCACAGTAACTGAAAAGGCGACTGTGCCGCTGGAAATTCCGGAGAGCATTACGTTCGGTGCCCGCCACCGTCTCACTGATACGGTGACACTGCTGGCGGGTGCGACCTGGGCGAAGTGGAGTCGTTTTGAGGCCCTGGATATCGTCAGCCGCGAGGAAAACGGCCCTGTATCTTCCCAGGCAGGGCCGGGCCTGGGTGATGAGAGCCTGATAGCCCATGTGTCGGAGAACTGGAAAGATACTTGGCAAGCCAACATCGGTGCCATTTGGCAAGCGACACCGGAATGGGCTCTGAAAGCCGGCTATGCCTGGGATGAGTCACCGGTGAACGACGACTTCCGCACTGCACGGATCCCCTCCGGCGACCGCGACTGGCTGACGCTGGGTGCACAGTATGCGGATGCCCGTTCAGGCTGGACGGTTGATGTCGCTGCTGGCGTGTTGCTGTTTGACGATCAGGACATTGATGAGCAGAACTACGACGTCAATGATGAGCCGATGCCCGGTGCGGCACGTTATCAGGGTACCTATGAACTTGACGCCTGGAGTGCGGGTGTTCAGGTCAGTAAATCATTCTGATCATAATTGCCGAAGGCTGACCGGACGTACCGGTCAGCCGACCACCTGCCCGCGGTAGATTCCCCTAGTGTGCTTCGTCCCAGTTATTGCCAACCCCCGCTTCCACCAGCAGGGGGACATCCAGCCTGGCTGCGGCTGACATGCGCTTTTCCAGGCCTTCGCGAATCTTCTCCACTGCCGCCTCCCGCACTTCCAGGATCAGTTCGTCGTGCACCTGCAGGATCATCCGGGCATCATCCGGGTGATTGTCCAGCAGCCAGTCTTCCACGCTGACCATGGCCCGCTTGATGATGTCCGCGGCGGTTCCCTGCATGGGAGCGTTGATGGCGGTGCGCTCCGCGGCCTGTTGCATCTGTTTGTTGCGGGCGTTGATCTCCGGCAGGTACAGCCGACGGCCGTATAGGGTTTCCACATAACCGTCGTCGTGGGCCTGCTTGCGGATGTTGTCCATGTATCTGAGCACACCAGGGTAGCGTTCAAAGTAACGGTCGATGTATTGCTGGGCCTGGTTGCGTCCCACATCCAGCTGGCGGGCCAGGCCAAAGGCCGACATGCCGTAGATCAGGCCGAAGTTAATGGCCTTGGCGCTGCGGCGCTGGTCCCCGGACACCTCATCCACGGCAACACCAAAGACTTCCGCCGCAGTCGCCCGGTGGATGTCCTCACCTTTCTCAAAGGCGGTCAAAAGGCCCTTGTCGCCGGAGAGGTGCGCCATGATCCGCAGTTCGATCTGGGAGTAATCCGCAGCCATCAGCTTGTAGCCATCCGGTGCCACAAATGCCTGGCGGATGCGCCGCCCTTGTTCGCTGCGGATGGGAATGTTCTGCAGGTTGGGTTCGGAAGACGACAGCCGGCCGGTGGCCGTCACCGCCTGATGGTAGGAGGTGTGAATCCGGCCGGTACGGTGGTGGATCAGTTCCGGCAGCGTGTCGGTGTATGTGGATTTCAGCTTGCTCAGGCTGCGGTGTTCCAGAATCAGCCGGGGCAGGGCGTGGTCGTGGGCCAGTTCCTGCAGTACCGGTTCCGCTGTGGAGGGAGCGCCTTTCGGAGTTTTCTTCACCACCGGCAGCCCCATCTTGTCGTAGAAGATGGTTTGCAGCTGCTTGGGGGAGCCCAGGTTGAAGGTTTCGCCCGCCTCTTCGTGGGCTTCCTTCTCGAGCTCGGCCATCCGCTCCGCCAGTTCCTGGCTATGTTTGCGAAGCGTACTGGCGCTGATCATGGCGCCCCGCTGCTCCATTCGTGACAGCACCGGTACCAGTGGCAGGTCAATGTTTTCATACACCTCCCGCAGGCGGCCGGTTTTATCCAGTTGCGGACGTAACACCTGATGCAGTCGCAGGGTGATGTCGGCGTCTTCGGCGGCGTAGGGGCCTGCCTGCTCAAGATCGATCTGGTTGAAGGTGAGCTGTTTGGCACCCTTGCCGGCAATGGACTCGAAGGTGATGGTCTGCTCGCCCAGGTATTGCATGGCGAGGGAGTCCATGTCGTGGCGGGAGCCAACCGAGTTGAGGACGTAGGACTCCAGCATGGTGTCCTCGGCAATGCCTTCCAGGTTGATGCCATGGTTGGCCAGCACATTCTTGTCGTATTTGAGGTTCTGGCCCAGCTTGGCCTTTTTCGGATCTTCCAGCAGGGGTTTCAGCTGCTCCAGTACGGTGTCCCTGTCCAGTTGTTCCGGGGCGCCCATGTAATCGTGGCCCAGGGGGACATAGGCGGCTTCGCCGGGGTCGATGGCAAAGGATACCCCTACGATTTCCGCATCCATATAGCGCAGGCTGGTGGTTTCCGTGTCAAAGGCGAACAGGGAGGCCTTACTGAGCCGCTTTATCCAGTCGTCCAGATCTGCCTGATCGGTGACGACAGCGTAATTTTTTTCTTCAGGAGCCGTCTGGTTATTGCTGTTACTGTTGGCGTTTCCGGCCTCCATGCCTTCAGAGGCATTGTTTTCCTTGTTCTCGAGTTCGGCAATCCAGGACCGGAGTTCGTACTCCCGGAACAGCTCAAGCAGCCTGTCATCGTCCTGGGTTCTCAGTTTCAGGTCTTCCAGCCCGAACTCCAGGACCACATCGGTCTTGATGGTGGCAAGCTCACGGCTCAGTGGCAATGTCTCCCTGGCATCCCGCAGGTATTCGCCAATCTTGCCTTTGACCTCATCCGCATGCTCGACGATCTGGACCAGGTTGTCCCAGGTCTGCAGCCATTTAACCGAAGTTTTCGGG
>CAZFPG010000265.1:0-4998 GCA_964521055.1 uncultured Marinobacter sp. | reverse complement strand
CTGATGATTGTGCTGGTGCCGGTTCTGCTGCTGGGTATGGTGTTCACCCAGATCCGCATAATCGAGCTGAACTTTCCCGGCATGGAGGCGGGCGAGGCACCCGAGGCCGACGAATTGCGGCTGGTGGTTGCCCTGATCCCGGACGGCCTGGAAGTACTGGACAGCGAGCATGGCGTCATAAAAACACTGCCGTTGGTGGAAGGCGAGCAGAACTTTGACGGCTTGCGTGAGACCCTGAAGCTGGTCAAGAAACGGGTTCCCGACAAGACGGACATTGTTCTGGAGGTGGGCCCTGATATCGACTACCAGACACTGGTAACCGCCATGGATACCCTCCGTTCCTATGAGGCCGTGGTGGCAGCCAGTGTGGTGGAAGGGGAGCTGTTCCCGGACGTGGCGCTGGCGGATGCCCCGGAAGACCGGGCGCTGTCGGATACCGGGGAGGGCGCATGAAAACGTCCCGTCGCGCCCGCCGTATGCAGCGCCACTACGGCCGGATGCACCGGCCCGGTGGGCTGAACCTGGTCTCACTGATGGATATCTTTACCATTCTGGTGTTCTTCCTGATGGTGAACTCCTCCGACGTGAAGGTCATGCAGAATACGGCCGATGTGCCGCTGCCGGAGTCCACTGCCGAGAAGGACGCGGTTGAATCCATGATGGTGCAGGTGATTGGCCAGTCCATTCTGGTTCAGGGCCGGGAAGTGGCGCGCCTGGACAGTATCGAGACCGGCGATAAAACCATTGGCGGCCTGGCGGAGGAGCTTGCATGGGTTCGTGATCGTAGGGGCGAGGTGCCGGAGCAGGGCCATGAAGTGACCATCATGGCCGGGCGTTCGACGGATTACCGGCTGCTGAGAAAGATCATGCAGACCTGTATCGACGAGGATTTCCGTCAGGTGCGGTTGGCCGTGGAGTCGACACAGGAGGTGGGCAGTGGCTGATCGTGACAACCTGCCTTCCGGTTTGCCCTGGGGTGTGGAAAAAGGTGAGAACCGCCGTTTCCTGGTGGCTTTACTGATTATGGTAACGGTATTTCTACCGCCGGCATTCCTGATTCCGATGCTGGATCTTCCCGAGCCTGAGCGCAGCGAAGCGGAGAAGATACCCCCTCAACTGGCGCGACTGGTGGAGCAACCGGAACCACCGGAGCCGGTGACCTTACCAGAGCCGGAACCGGAGCCTGAGCCGGCAGAGCCCGATTCGCCAGAACCGGAAGCCCCGGCTGCCGGGGTTGCAGAAACAGTTGAAAAGCCGGTTGAAGAGCCTGCACCGGAACCTGCCGCTCCCGAACCGGAGCAGACCGTGGAGCAGGCCCGCGAAACCGCGTCCCGGTCGGGTCTGCTGGCCATGAAAGACCAGCTTGCCAGCATGCGCACGCCTGAGCCGGAGGGCGTAAAAACCCTGGCCGCCAACGTAGAGGCTGCCAATGATAGCGAGCCCGGTGACCTGTTTGGTGCCGAAGCGGATCGGGACAATGCCCTCACGGGCAGTGGCGGCGTAAGCCGTGAATCAGCGCCGGAAACCGACGTTGCCGTTGCTGGCCACGAAGTCCGGGAGGTGGAGGTGGCACAGGAAGCTGCGCCGGAACCGGCGCCGGCGCAGGATTCCGGCCCGGGCAAGCGTGCCATGAGCAATATCCGCCAGGTGTTTGATGCCCAGAAAACCGCGCTCTATTCC
This sequence comes from uncultured Marinobacter sp., assembly GCA_964521055.1. GTDB lineage: Bacteria > Pseudomonadota > Gammaproteobacteria > Pseudomonadales > Oleiphilaceae > Marinobacter. The sequence continues at coordinate 3,318 of CAZFPG010000265.1, read as the reverse complement.
CTCTATCGAAGAGAACTGAGGCAGGATCCCACACTGGAAGGCAAGGTGATGCTGGAGCTGGTTATCGAGCCGGACGGCTCGGTGTCGCACTGTGAGGTGGTGAGTTCGGAGCTGGGCAACGACAATCTGGAGCAGCGCATCGCCACCCGGGTGCGCCTGTTCAATTTCGGCGAAGACGATGTGGAAACCCGCACCGTCAGGTTCCCCATCGACTTCCTGCCTGGCTAGCCAGGCAGGACACTAGCGTTCAATAGTGATCTTGGGCAGACGGGGTTTGCTCAGGGACATTTTCTGGGTGGGGGCAATCACCTTTGCCTCGCCCGTAACCACCTGCTCATCGTTCTGGTTGCGAACATCGCACGCCAGCGTAACGCGGTTCTTGCGTTCCTTGGAGAGTACTTTCAGGTTGACGGTGAGGGTGTCATCCAGCTTGACGGGCCGCTTGAACGCCAGGCTCTGTTCCAGGTAGATGGTACCCGGGCCGGGCATCACGGTCGCCAGGGCCGCGGAGATCAACGAACCGCTCCACATGCCATGGGCTATGCGCTCCCGGAACATGGAGTCGGCGGCAAATTCGGAATCCAGGTGCACCGGGTTAACGTCGCCGGATACGGCCGCAAAGAGCACCAGCTCATCTTCGGTCAGTGTCTTTACATAGGTTGCAGAGTCGCCTTCCTGAAGTTCGTCGTAGGTAATGTTTTCAAGCGTATCGAGTGTATCGCTCATATGGGCTCCGCTGAGGGTGCTGGTGGGTGTGTTGCTATCGGCTATTGGCTATAAGAGCTGCAGTTCCTCCCCGAAAACTACCTCATCGTTCACAAAACTGCTATTCTCTCCCGACTTTTCGAGGCTGATACTTTTGTCTGGTTGATTTTTTGATCAAACCGATATCAGTAAACATTACAAGCACAAACGCCTAACAGGAGATGGTGATGGATTTTGCGCAGTTCTACCAGGACAAATACCCCGCCGGTGTACCCCATGAAGTAGACCTGGACAAGTACACCAGCATGGTGGATGTATTTGACCAGGCGGTGAAAAAATACGCTGACCGGCCTGCTTTCAGCGCTGTTGGCGCTACGCTGACCTATCGCGACCTGGATACACAGAGCCGTAATTTTGCCGCCTGGCTGCAGAACAAGACCGATCTCAAGCCGGGCGACCGGATTGCGGTTCAGATGCCCAACGTCTCCCAGTATCCCGTTGTTGTGTTTGGTGCCATGCGTGCGGGACTGATCGTTGTGAACACCAACCCGCTTTACACCACCCGCGAGATGGAACACCAGTTCAACGATTCCGGTGCCAAGGCTCTGGTGGTGCTTGCCAACATGGCCAGTAACGCCGAGAAAGTGCTGCCCCATACCGGCATCGAACATATTATCGTAACCGAAATTGCCGATATGCACTCTCCGCTGAAGCGTACGCTGATGAACGCGGCGGTGAAGCATCTCAAGAAAATGGTGCCGGCCTATAACCTGCCCCAGGCTCACAAACTGCCAGCGGTGCTGAGTGCCGGCAGCAAGGAGAAATTCACCCCGGTCGAGTGCAAGAAGGACGATATTGCCGTGTTGCAGTACACCGGCGGCACCACCGGTGTTGCCAAGGGTGCAATGCTGACCCACGGCAACCTGGTGGCCAACCTGCTGCAGGTTCGTCCGATGATGGAAGACACGGTGGAAGAGGGCAAGGAAGTGGTGGTCGCGCCACTGCCGCTGTACCACATTTACTCGTTCACCCTGAACTGCGGCATCATGCTTGAGGCCGGGGCTCACAACGTTCTTATTCCGAATCCGAGGGACATTCCCGGCTTCGTCAAGGAACTGAAGAATCACAGGTTCACCGCATTCCTCGGCCTGAACACGCTGTTCGTGGCGCTGTGCAACAACGAGGAGTTCCAGGCCCTGGACTTCAGCGGCCTCAAACTCACCTCGTCTGGCGGTATGGCCCTGACCAGCGACACGGCCAAGATGTGGCAGCGTGTCACCGGCTGTGAAATCGCCGAGGGCTACGGCATGACCGAGACCTCGCCGGTTGTCACTTTCAACCCCAACAGCGCCATCCAGCTCGGCACCATCGGCCTGCCGATTCCGGGCACCGAAGTAAAAACCATTGACGACGACGGCAACGAGACGCCAATTGGCGAGCCCGGCGAGCTGTGTGTGAAAGGTCCGCAGGTGATGCGTGGCTACTGGCAGCGCCCGGAGGACACCCAGAAGTCCTTCACCCCGGACGGCTTCCTGCAAACCGGTGACATTGCGCTGATCCAGGAAGATGGCTATATCCGTATCGTTGACCGCAAGAAAGACATGATCATCGTGTCCGGTTTCAATGTGTTCCCGAACGAAATCGAGGACGTGGTCAGCGGCCATCCCAAGGTGGTTGAATGTGCCGCCGTCGGCGTGCCTGATGCCAAGAGTGGCGAGGCTGTGAAGGTCTATCTCGTACCCACCGCCGAAGGTGTCACCGAGAACGAGCTGAAGGAATTCTGCCGTGAGCGCCTGACCGCCTACAAGGTGCCCAAGTCGTTCGAATTCCGCGATGAGCTGCCCAAGACCAACGTTGGCAAGATCCTGCGCCGTGAGCTCCGGGACGAAGCCAGCAACAAGTAAGCGGCCCGCAGTGGCGGTTTAACCGTCGCGGACCGATATGGAAAACCCTGCTGCGGCGGGGTTTTTCCGTTTAATGAGGCGCAGGATATCGTTAGACTGTCGCCACGCCCGAAATCCCAGCCGGGTTATCCAGATCCACCAATGGTAAAGCGGACTGATGACGCAAGCCCTACCAGAACAGCCCACGAATACGCCCGACAGCAAAGCCGCCGTCAAAGCCATTATTGAACAGCTTGATGCCTGCAACCAGCTGGAGGCCGCCCGTATTCATAAGCTGGTGGCCCGCAAGAAAGGCCGCCCCGGGCAGAAAGACCTGGAGAAAATGGCGCAGTGGCTTGACCGGGGCCAGGCAAAGGTCAGGGAGCGCCAGACACTGCACAGGCCCGCAACCTTTCCATCATCGCTGCCGGTATCGGAGCGGGTTGACGACATTCGCGAAGCCATCGAGCAGAACCAGGTGGTGATCATTGCCGGCGAGACCGGTTCCGGCAAAACCACCCAGATTCCCAAGATCTGCATGAACAGTGGCCGTGGCATCCGCGGGCTGATCGGCCATACCCAGCCCCGACGTATTGCCGCCCGCACCGTGGCAGGCCGAATTGCCGAGGAACTGGGGGAGCAGACCGGTGGCCAGGTGGGTTACCAGGTGCGCTTTACCGACACCACCTCTGACCAGTCGCGCCTCAAGGTAATGACCGATGGCATCCTG